>NZ_WMBF01000696.1:0-2501 GCF_019400875.1 Streptomyces anatolicus
CTCCGAGCCGCCCCCGGACCCCGGCTCCGGCACGGCCTCCGGAGCCACGGCGCCTGAAGCCACCGGCCCCAAAGCCACGGCCCCCGAAGCCCCCGCGGCTGAAGCCACCGTCACCACAGCCGTCCCCGCCCGCCTCGACCGCCTCCCCTGGTCCCACTGGCACTGGATGATCGTCGTGGGCCTCGGCACCGTCTGGATCCTGGACGGCCTGGAAGTCACCACCGTCGGCAACATCGCGAGCCGCCTCTCCGAGGAGGGCAGCGGCCTCGCCATCTCCTCGGCGCAGGTCACCGGCATCGCGGCGGCCCTCTACGTGGCGGGTGCTTGCGCCGGGGCGCTCTTCTTCGGCCGGCTCACCGACAAGTACGGCCGCAAGAAGCTCTTCATGGTCACCCTCGCGGTGTACCTCGGCGCGACCGCGCTCACGGCGCTCTCCTTCGACGCCTGGTGGTTCTTCCTCTTCCGGTTCCTGACCGGCTTCGGCATCGGCGGCGAGTACGCGGCCATCAATTCGGCCATCGACGAGCTGATCCCGTCCAAGTACCGCGGCCGGGTCGACCTGATCATCAACGGCAGCTACTGGCTCGGCGCGATCGGCGGCTCGCTGCTCTCCGTCGTCATGCTCAACACCGACATCTTCCCCAAGGACCTCGGCTGGCGGCTGACCTTCGCCCTCGGCGTCGTACTCGGCCTGGTGATCCTCCTCGTACGCCGCCACGTCCCGGAGAGCCCGCGCTGGCAGCTCATCCACGGGCACGGGGAGAAGGCGGAGGAACTCGTCTCGTCGGTGGAGCGCGAGATCGAGGCGGAGAAGGGCGAACGGCTGCCGCCGCCCGACCGTGAGATCACCATCCACCAGCGCAAGAGCATCGGCTTCGGCCTGATCGCGAAGACGGTCTTCCGCGACTACCCCAAGCGGGCGGTCCTCGGTCTCTCCCTCTTCGTCGGCCAGGCGTTCCTCTACAACGCGATCACCTTCGGCTTCGGCGCGATCCTGACCAAGTTCTACGACGTCCCCTCGGGCAGTACGGGGTACTACTTCGCCGTCATCGCCGCGGGCAACTTCCTCGGCCCGCTCTTCCTCGGCAAGCTCTTCGACACGGTGGGCCGCCGGATCATGATCTCGTCGACGTACATCGTCTCCGGCGTCCTACTCTTCGGCACGGCGTGGCTCTTCGACCGGGGTTCGCTGAGCGCGGCGACGCTGACGGCCTGCTGGTGCGTGGTCCTGTTCTTCGCGTCGGCGGGCGCGAGCAGCGCGTATCTGACGGTCTCCGAGATCTTCCCGATGGAGACCCGCGCCATGGCCATCGCCTTCTTCTACGCCATCGGCACGGCGGCGGGCGGCATCAGCGGCCCCCTGATCTTCGCCAAGCTGACCGAGTCGGGCGTCGTCGGCGACACGGTCCTCGCCTTCCAGATCGGCGCGGGCCTGATGTGCGCGGCGGGCCTGGTGGCGGCGGTGTTCGCGGTGAAGGCGGAGAGGCGGTCGCTGGAGGACATCGCGGAGCCGTTGTCGACGGTGAAGCGGTAGCCGGGGCTTGGCCGTGAGGCAGCCGAGTCAGCCGAGGCAGACGGTCTCGATCCTGGTCAGGGACGGCGTACTGCCCATGGAACTGGGCCTGGTGCACCAGCTGCTCGGCACGGCGCGCTCCCCGTCGGGCGACGCCCTCTACGACGTACGCACGTGCGCGCCCCGCCCCGGCAGGATCCGCACGGACGCGGACTTCCCGATCTACGCGGAGCACGGCCTCGACGTGGTCGCGGCGGCGGACACGGTGATCGTCCCGGCGTCGCACGAGAGCGACGAGGACCTGGAACCGGGCGGCCTTTCAGCGGAGTTGGTGTCGGCGCTGGCCCTCCGGGAGGGCCGCAGGGTGGCATCCATCTGCACCGGCGCCTTCATCCTGGCGGCGGCGGGCCTGCTGGACGGCCGCAGGGCGACTACGCACTGGCTCTCGGCGGAGCGGTTCGCGCGGAGGTTCCCGGAGGTGACGGTGGACGCGGACGTCCTGTACGTGGACGAGGGCGAGGTACTCACGTCGGCGGGCGAGGCCGCGGGCATCGACCTGTGCCTGCATCTGATCCGCTCCGACCACGGGTCGGCGGTCGCGGCGGAGGCGGCCCGCCGCACGGTCGTACCGCCCCACAGGGAGGGCGGCCAGTCCCAGTACGTCCAACGCCCGCTGCCGGAGCCTCAGTTGACATCGACGGGCGCGGCCCGGGCATGGGCCCTGTCCCACCTGTCGGAGCCGCTGACCCTGGCCGACCTGGCGGCGGTCGAATCGATGAGCGTACGCACGTTCAGCCGCCGCTTCCGGGAGGAGACGGGCCTGACCCCGATGCGGTGGCTGACGCAGCGCAGGGTGGACAGGGCGCGCGAACTCCTGGAGTCCACGGACCACACGATCGACCGCGTCGCGACGGAGTCGGGCTTCGGCACGGGCGCGTCGCTGAGGCAGCACTTCGCGGCGGGGGTGGGGGTGTCGCCGGGGGCGTAC
>NZ_WMBF01000697.1:0-2488 GCF_019400875.1 Streptomyces anatolicus
CGAACCGCCCGGCGCCGAAGAACGCGGCGGTCGGCGCGAGCGCGCACAGCGCGGAGCCCAGCGAGAAGAGGACGACGCTGCCGGTCACCATCGGCTTGCGGCCCGCCCAGTCGGTGAGGGTGCCGCAGCCGAGGGCGCCGATCAGCATGCCGAAGGTGGTCCACGAGCCGATGGTCCCGGCGGTGGAGGTGCTGAAGCCGAAGCCCTCGTCGTCGAGGAGGTGCGGCATGACGGCGCCGTAGATGTTGACGTCCATCCCGTCGAAGAAGACGACGAGCCAGCACAGGGCGAGGACGGGGGCGACGGATCTGAAGGTCCGCTCGGGTGGGTTCACGGGGGCTCTTCCTTCTAGGGCCTGTCCTGCTGGGGCCTGTCCTGCTCGTCCAGGGGGAATCCGGTGTAGGCCTCGGCCAGGTCGGTCTCGGCGGAGCGTGCGGTGGTGAGCCGGTCGAGTCCGGCGAGCTGGATGCGGTCGTCGAAGGAGGTGGCGTCGGGGGCCCGGTGCAGCAGGGTCGTCATCGCGTACGAGAAGCGCTCGGCCTGCCAGACGCGGCGCAGGCAGGTGTCGGAGTACGCGTCGAGGGCGCCCGGGTCGCCCTTGTCGCGGAGCAGGATCAGGGCGCGGGCGAGCGTGACGACGTCGCCGACCGCGAGGTTGAGGCCCTTCGCGCCGGTGGGCGGGACGATGTGCGCGGCGTCCCCGGCGAGGAAGAGCCGGCCGTGGCGCATGGGCTCGTGGACGTAGCTGCGCATGGGGGTGACGGACTTGGCGGTGACGGGTCCGCGCCGCAGCGTCCACTGCGGGTCGTCGGTCTCCAGGCGCCGGTCCAGCTCGTCCCAGATCTCGTCGTCGGCCCAGTCGTCGGCGTCGGTGCCGTCGGGGACCTGGAGGTACGCGCGCGTGACGCTCGGCGACCTCATCGACAGGAGGGCGAAGCCCCGGTCGTGGCGGGCGTAGACCAGCTCGTCGTGGGAGGGCGGCACGTCGGCGAGGATGCCGAGCCAGGCGTAGGGGTAGCCGCGCTCGAAGACGCGGGAGACTTCCCGGGGCACCGCCGTGCGGGCCACGCCCCAGAAGCCGTCGCAGCCCACTACGTAATCGCACTCCAGAACGTTCTCGCGCCCCTCGCGCCCCTCGTGGCGGAAGCGGACGCGGGGGCTCTCGGTCCCGGCGCCCTCCACGGCCAGCGCCTCGGCCTCGAAGAGCAGCGGGCCGCCCTCGGCGAGCTGGAGGGCGATGAGGTCCTTGCAGACCTCGGTCTGGGCGTAGACGGTGACGGACCTGCCGCCGGTCAGCGCCGGGAAGTCCACGCGGTGCCTGCGGCGGGCGAAGCGCAGCTCGATGCCGTCGTGCGGAAGGCCCTCGCGGTCCATGCGGGCCCCGGCGCCCGCCGCGCGCAGCACGTCGACGGTGCCCTGCTCCAGGATCCCGGCCCGCTGGCGGCGCTCCACGTAGGCGCGGTCGCGGCTCTCCAGGACGACGGAGGCGATACCGGCCTGGTGCAGCAGGCGGGCGAGGAGCAGGCCGGCCGGCCCGGCTCCGATGATCCCGACGGTGGTCCGCATCCCTCGCCCCTCACTTGCCGACTGTTCGAGCCCGCTTGTTCGCCTGGTGAACTTTCGTTCATAATGCGCTGCACGGGAGTCTCGGGCCGCGCCCGTGCGGTGTCAACGGTTGTGCGGCACCCGATTCCGTCAGACATGAGGAGCGCGCCGCCATGCCGGAAGAGTCCGTACGCCCCCTGGAGCGCGGCCTGGCCGTCCTGCGGGCGCTCGCCGTGGCGGAGGAGCAGGGACAGTTGCGCGCCGGAGACCTCGTACGCGCCACGGGCCTCGCCCGTTCCACGGTGGACCGGGTCGTGGCGACGCTGGCCAGGATCGGATACGTACGCGCGCGTGGGCAGCAGTTGCACCTCACCCCTCGCCTCATGGAGCTGGGCAACGCCTACCTCGCGGCGAGCGGTCTGACCGGTGAGGTCGCCGCGCGCACGGCCCGGCTCGCGGACGAGCTGGACGAGTCGGTGTCGCTCGCGGTGCCCGACGGTGACGGGGTGCGCTTCGTGACGCAGGCGGCGCGGCGCCGCGCGATGTCGGTGGCCTTCCGCATCGGGGACCTGCTGCCGCCCGAGCGCTGCGCCCCCGGCGCGCTCTTCGCCGACGCGTGGGGCGAGGAGGAGTGGGCGGCCTGGCACGCGCGCGTGGCGGCGGGCCCCGCGCGGGAGGCCTTCCCCGCGCTGCCCCCGGGCCCGGCGCCCTCGGCCGTCCCCGATCTCGCCGCGCGCGTGGCCCGCGCCAGGGAGACCGGCTGGGCCCTGGACGACCAGCTGATCGAGCCGGGGCTTGTCGCGGTGGCGGTACCGGTACGTGACAGTGCCGGCCGGGTCCGGTACGCCCTGTCGGCGGTGAGCCACACCAGCAGACACACGGCGGAGGGCCTGGCGGAGGCGGTGCTGCCGCGCCTGCGGGCGGAGGCGGCGCGGCTGGGGGG
>NZ_WMBF01000698.1:0-2483 GCF_019400875.1 Streptomyces anatolicus
CCGCCGCCCGGTGTCGTACGCGTCGTGAGCCGCTTCTTGCGCCGCCGGTACGCGACCGTCGCGGCCACCCCGGCCGCGCCCGCCGCCAGCACGGGCAGCACCAGGTCACCGGCGACGGACTCGTCACCCCCGCCGGGACCCCCGCCCGAATCGCCGCCGGGGTCGGCCGCCCCCGGGGTGAGGGACGGGGTCGGCACGGGGTCGCCCGAGAGGACCGCCCGGTAGCCGTCCGCGGCGCCGATGGCCGCCCCGGCCCAGTCGTTCTCGCGCAGGGCGGGCCGGATCGCGGTGGTGGCGACCTCCTGGAGCTGCGCGTCACTGAGCCGCGAGTCGTTGTCCACGGAGTAGGCGAACTGCCGGTCGTGGGTGGCGACGGCGAGCAGCACGTCATCCAGGCCCAGACCGTTGCGCTCGGCGGTGGCGTCCGCCCAGTCCTGCGGGGAACGGCCGGAGAAGTCACGTACGTACACCACGAAGAGCTGGACCGCCCGGTCGTCGTAGAGCCGGTCGAGGGCCCGCTCGGCGGCGTCCGCACGGTCCCCGAGCGCGCCCGCCCGGTCGGTGGTCTGGCCGGTGCGGGAGAGCGTGACGGGGTCGTCGGCGGCGGCGGGCGAGGGGCACAGCAGCGGGAACCAGGCGAGCAGCACGGCCACGGCGACCGCGGCTGCCCGCGAGGCTCTGGACGGGGTCGGCGTCACATTTGGGAGCGTATGACCCCATACGGGGTGTCGCGACCCGGGGGAGCGTGCCCTCAGGTCTGCCCGCTCCAGGCCCAGGGACGCGGCAGCCTCAGGGCGTGCTGCCGAACGAGCGGCGGTAGGAGCGGGGCGGCACCCCGCGGCGGCGCACGAACTGTTCGCGCAGGACGGCCGCGCTGCCGTACCCGACGCGGCGGGCGATCTCCTCCACCGGCAGGTCCGTGGTCTCCAGCAGCTCCTCGGCGCCGCTCAGCCGCAGGCTCCGCAGCCAGGCGTGCGGGGTGGTGCCGGTCGCCGCGGTGAAGCGGCGGGCGAAGGAGCGTTTGCTCATCATGGCGCGCCGGGCCAGCTCCGCGACGGGCAGCGGCTCGTGGAGGTGCGCACGGGCCCAGGCGAGCACGTCGGCGAGGCGCTCGTCACGGCAGTCCTCGGGGACGGGGGCGGCCAGATACTGCGCCTGCCCGCCGTCGCGGTGCGAGGGCAGCACCACGTCCCGGGCGACCGCGTTGGCCAGCGCGGCCCCGTGCTCGCGGCGCAGCAGATGCAGGCAGAGGTCGAAGCCCGCGGCGGCGCCCGCGCCCGTGATGACGCGTCCTTCGTCGACGTAGAGGGCGTCCGGTTCGACGGAGACGTCCGGGTGGCGGCGGGCGAGCAGATCGGCGAACCGCCAGTGCGTGGTGGCCCGCCGCCCATCCAGCAGCCCGGCGGCGGCGAGGGCGAAGGCGCCGACGCAGTGCGCCGCGACCAGCGCGCCGCGCTCGTGGGCGGCCGACAGCGCGTCGAGCACGGCGGGCGGCGGCGGGGTGCGGAAACCGGCCCCGGGCAGCGCGATGACCAGATCGGCGCGGGCGAGCCGGTCCAGGCCGTGCGCGATGGCGAGCGGCACGCCCAGATCGGTGGGCACGGCCCCCGGGCGGTCGGCGCACAGCACGAAGTCGAAGCCGGGCACGGCCTCGCCGTGCGGACCGAACACCTCGCTGACGATGCCGACGGCGAGCATGCCGACTCCCGGCGGGGTGTACGCGGCGACGGTCTCGAAGGGAGGCACGCGTGCAGTGTGGCAGCCGTGGCAGTAATCCTGCGATCAACGGCAGCTGTGCCACTCGTGCCCGTACGCACCGCCCGGCAGGATCAAGGCCATGACAGACGCACCGCTCGGCCGCAGCGCCAAGTACACGATCCTGACCACCGGTTACGTCGGCTCCACCGGCCCCGGAGTCGCCGCCACCGTCTCCTACATAGCCGACGCCGGACGGCACGTGATCTTCGACCCGGGCATGGTCGCGAGCCGGGACGACATCCTCGCCCCCCTCGCCGCGCTGGGGCTCGGCCCCGACGACATCACCGACGTGGTGCTCAGCCACCACCATCCCGACAACACCATGAACGTGGGCCTGTTCGGGCAGGCCCGGGTGCACGACCACAAGGTGGAGTACCGCGGCGACCAGTGGAGCAACCGCGACGCGGAGGGCTACGAACTCACCCCCTCACTCCGGCTGATCCGCACCCCCGGCCACAGCACCGAGGACATCACGCTGCTCGCGGGGACGGACGACGGCGTGGTGGCCTTCGCCGGTGACCTGTGGTGGCACGCGCAGGGCCCGGTGGACGACCCGGTCGCCCCGGACCGCGAGATACTGCGCGCCTCCCGGCAGCGGGTCATCAAGACCGCCGACCTGATCGTGCCGGGCCACGGCGGCCCGTTCCGGCCGGACGACAGCACGCCCCGCTAGGTACGGTGATCACCTGCGGAGGCTCCAGGGGCGGGCCCGCACGGGGGAGGGG
>NZ_WMBF01000073.1:0-20818 GCF_019400875.1 Streptomyces anatolicus
GTGTCGGGGGGTGGTGCGGGGGCCGCCCCGGCGGGTATCGCGGCCAGGAGGGCCGCGATGAGTGCGAGGACTGTGCCGGTTGCCGTGCGGTGCCTGAGCTGGGCCATGACCGGGGAAGGTACCCGGGGGACACCCTTGCAGCAAGAGTTTGCAAGAAGCGACTCGGAGGCGGCCCGCAGAGGCCCTCGCGGTGCGCGGTTGGCGTCCTGCGGGGCGATCGCGTCTGTCCGCTGCAGCGAAATGACGGGTGCGGACCGTATTGGGCCGGTCGTGCAGTTCCCCGCGCCCCTTACGGGGCTACAAAGTGGTTGCAAGCTCTTCCGCAAAGCATTGCAAGGCTGTTAACTTCCTGCCAGCCCGGCAGCCGTCGATGGGACGGACGGCCCAGCGGGTCCATCCCTCAGGAGTTCACTATGCGACGTGGCATATCGATCGCCGCCGCGGTCTGCGCCCTTGCGCTCACCGCCACCGCCTGCGGCAGCGACGACGAAGGCTCGACCGGCAAGGCGAAGGACGCCAAGGACATCTCCGGCTCCCTCACCTACTGGGACACCTCGGACGCCACGACCGAGGCGCCGGTCTACAAGAAGCTGATCGCCGACTTCGAGCGGAAGTACCCGAAGATCGACGTCAACTACGAGAACATCGAGTTCGCGTCGATCGAGCAGAAGTTCAAGTCGGCCGCGAAGACCGGCAAGGGCGCCCCCGACGTGATGCGCGCCGACGTCGGCCTGATCCCCGAGTACGCCTCGCTGCACTACATCGCCCCGCTGGACGGCACCCTCGCCCTCAAGGGCGGCACGGACGACTTCACCGAGGGCCCGCTGAACACCACGAAGTACCAGGGCAAGACGTACGGCGTCCCGTCGGTCACCGACACCCTCGGCATCCTCTACAACAAGAAGCTCTTCAAGAAGGCCGGCATCGAGAAGGCGCCCACCACCTGGGACGAGTTCATCGAGACGTCGAAGACCATCAAGAAGAAGACCGGCGTCGAGGGCACCTACCTCAACCCCGACTCCTACTTCCTGCTCCCCTTCCTCTACGGCGAGGGCACCGACCTCGCCGACACGAAGACGAAGAAGATCACGATCAACTCGCCGGAGGCCGTCAAGGCCGTCACCACCGCGAAGAAGGTCTACGACCAGGCATCCGCGAAGGTCGACTTCGCCAACGCCTACGACAACATGCAGACCTCGTTCAAGAACGGCGAGGTCGCCATGGTCATCCAGGGCCCCTGGTCGGTCACCGACGACCTCTCCGGCAAGGCGTTCAAGGGGAACGAGGACAACCTCGGCTTCGCCCCGGTCCCGGCCGGCTCCACCGGCAAGCCGCAGGCGCCCACCGGCGGCCACGACCTCACCGTCTACCAGGGCTCGAAGAACCTGGACGCCGCCTACCTCTTCACCCAGTTCATGACCTCCTCCAAGAGCCAGCAGAAGATCGCCGCCGAGACCGCGACGCTGCCGACCCGCGAGTCCGCGTACACGCCCGAGGTCACCAAGGACGCCCGCATCAAGGGCTTCCACCCGATCATGAAGTCCGCGCGGCCCCGCGTGGCGCTCCCCCAGGTCGGCAGCCTCTTCACGCCGCTGGTGCAGCAGTACACGAAGATCCTCCAGGGTGACGTCTCCGTGAAGTCCGGCCTCGACGCGGCCGCCGAGGACTTCAAGAAGCTGCTCCCCGGTTACACCATCAGCGGCTGAGGCAGGCACAGTTGATCACCGCGCTTCGCCACTCCTGGCAGAAGTACTGGTACGCGTGGGCGATGGTGGCTCCGGTCGTCATCGTCCTCGCGGTACTGGTCCTGTATCCGCTGGGCTACGGCTTCTACCTCTCGCTCACCAACGCCAACGAGGCGAACGTGGCGCGCGACATCGGGGCCTACCACGCCCCGGCGACGTACAAGATGGTCGGGCTCGACAACTACTGGTCGATCCTCTCGGGCGCGGACGGCGACTTCTATCCGCGCCTGACCTGGACGATCATCTGGACCGTCTCCTGCGTCGCCCTGCACATCGCGATCGGCATGGGCCTCGCGCTCCTGCTCAACCGCAAGATGCGGGCCAAGCTCCTCTACCGCGCCCTGCTGATCCTGCCGTGGGCGGTCCCCGCCTTCGTCGGCGTCTTCGCCTGGCGGCTGATGCTCAACTCGCAGTACGGCGTCTTCAACGAGATGATCACGGCCGTCGGCCTGCCCGCCCAGAACTGGCTGGCCACGCCGTTCGCCCAGAAGGTCGCCGTGATCATGGTGAACGTCTGGATCGGCGTCCCCTTCAACATGGTGGCGCTCCTCGGCGGACTCCAGTCCATCCCCAAGGAGCTGTACGAGGCCTCGGAGATGGACGGCGCCTCCCCCTGGCAGCGCTTCGTGAACGTCACCCTGCCCGGCCTGCGCCCGGTCACCAACACCGTGGTGCTGCTCGGCTGCATCTGGACGTTCAACATGTTCGCGGTGATCTACCTGCTGCTCGGCCAGAACACCACCGGTGAGGCGGACATCCTCGTGACCTTCGCCTTCCGCAAGGCGTTCACCGGAGTGTCCGACTACTCCGGCGCAGCTACCTACGGAATCGTGATCCTCGCCCTCCTCCTCGCCTTCTCGACCTTCTACCGCCGCCGCCAGCTCAAGACCGAGCAGGCCTGAGGGGGCCCGTCACCATGACCTCAGCAACCACCCACTCCCCGGCCACCACCGGAGCCCTCGCCAAGACCCCGGCGCCGCGTCCCAAGAAGGTCCGCGGCCGCGAGGAGCGCTCCACGCTCGCCTCCGTCGCGCTGCACGGCACGCTGATCGTGGCGAGCCTGGTCGCAGCCTTCCCCGTGGCGTGGATCGTCTTCATCTCGCTGGGCCCCAAGACGGCCTGGCAGAGCCCGGGCGAGGTGCTCGGCAACCTGAGCCTCGACAACTACGTCAAGGTCCTCACCGACACCGACTTCCCGCACTGGTTCGGCGCCTCGGTGATCGTCGCGGGCGGCACCACCGTCCTCGGCGTCTTCCTCGCGGCGACCGCCGGTTACGCGGTCTCCCGGATGCGCTTCCCCGGCCACCGGCAGCTGATGTGGAGCTTCCTGGTCACCCAGATGTTCCCGATGGCCGTCCTGATCGTGCCGCTCTACGAACTCCTGGCCCGCTTCGACCTGATCGACAACTACCTGGGGCTCATCCTCACGTACGCGACGACCGCGGTCCCCTTCTGCGCCTGGATGATGAAGGGCTACTTCGACACCATCCCGCACGAGATCGACGAGGCGGGACGCGTCGACGGCCTCACCCCCTTCGGCACCTTCTGGCGGCTCATCGTGCCGCTCGCCAAGCCGGGCCTCGCGGTGACGGCGTTCTACAGCTTCCTCACCGCGTGGGGAGAAGTGGCCTACGCCTCCCAGTTCATGGGCGCCGACCATTACACCCTCGCCGTCGGAATCCGTACCTTCGCCACCGAGTCCCGCGCGGACTGGGCCATGATGACCGCCGCCTCGGTGATCATCCTGGTCCCGGCGACGCTCGTCTTCCTTCTGGTCCAGCGCAATCTGGTGTCGGGCCTTACGGCCGGCGGCACCAAGTCCTGACCCGCCACCACCCCGGCCACTCCCCGCACTCCTAAGGGACTTCATGACCCAGCACGTCACCGCCGCGCCCGCCCTCACCGACTCCGTTCCCACCCGGGAGTGGTGGCGGGACGCGGTCATCTACCAGGTCTACCCGCGCAGCTTCGCCGACGGGAACGGCGACGGCATGGGTGATCTGCCCGGCGTCAGAGCGCGGCTTCCGCACCTGCGCGACCTGGGCGTGGACGCCGTCTGGCTCTCCCCCTTCTATGCCTCGCCGCAGGCCGACGCGGGCTACGACGTGGCGGACTACCGCGCGGTGGACCCCATGTTCGGCACCCTCACCGACGCCGACGACCTTGTGCGGGAAGCCCACTCGCTGGGCCTGCGCGTCATCGTCGACCTGGTGCCCAACCACTGCTCCGACCAGCACGAGTGGTTCAAGCAGGCGCTGCGTGAGGGCCCCGGGTCGCCGCTGCGCGACCGCTTCCACTTCCGCCCCGGCAAGGGCGAGGAGGGCGAACTGCCGCCGAACGACTGGGAGTCCATCTTCGGCGGCCCCGCCTGGACCCGCGTGGAGGACGGCTCCTGGTACCTCCACCTCTTCGCGCCCGAGCAGCCCGACTTCAACTGGGACCACCCGGCGGTCAAGGACGAGTTCCGCTCCATCCTGCGCTTCTGGCTCGACCTCGGCATCGACGGCTTCCGCATCGACGTCGCGCACGGCCTGGTCAAGGCGGAGGGGCTGCCCGACATCGGCCACGAGGAGCAGGTCAAGCTGCTCGGCAGCCAGGCCGTGCCCTACTTCGACCAGGACGGCGTCCACGAGATCTACCGCGACTGGCGCCGCATCCTCGACGAGTACACACGCGAGGACGGCACCGAGCGCATCGCCGTCGCCGAGGCGTGGACGCCGACCGTCGAGCGCAGCGCCCTGTACCTGCGCCCCGACGAGCTGCACCAGGCCTTCAACTTCGAGTATCTGACGACCGAGTGGGACGCCGACGCGCTGCGCGCCGTCATCGACCGCTCGCTGGCCGCCATGAACTCCGTGGACGCCCCCGCCACCTGGGTGCTCTCCAACCACGACGTCGTACGCCACTCCACCCGCTTCGCCGGCGGCGACGAGGCGCGCGGTCTGCGCCGGGCCCGCGCCGCCACGCTGCTGATGCTGGCGCTGCCCGGTTCCGCGTACCTCTACCAGGGCGAGGAGCTGGGGCTTCCCGAGGTCACCGACCTGCCGGACGAGGTGCGCCAGGACCCGGCGTTCTTCCGCTCCACCGGGCAGGACGGTACGCGGGACGGGTGCCGGGTGCCGCTGCCCTGGTCCGGTGAGCGCGCGCCGTTCGGCTTCGGCCCGGTGGAGGGCGGCCCGAGCTGGCTGCCGCAGCCCGCGTCGTGGCGGGAGCTGACGGTGGCGGCGCAGACCGGCGACCCCACCTCGACGCTGGAGTTCTACCGCGCCGCGCTCGCCGTGCGCCGCGAGCACCCGGCGCTCGGCGCGGGCCGGGGCGTCGAGTGGCTGGACGCCCCCGAGGGCGTGCTTGCCTTCCGCCGCACCTGCGCCGGGTCGGTCTTCGTCTGCACGGTGAACCTCACCGGCTCCCCCGTCACGCTGCCCACCCCCGGCGCCCTGCTCCTGGCGAGCGCGGATGTGGCGCCGGGCGCCGACGAGACCGTGCTGCCCGCCGATTCAACGGTCTGGTGGGCAGCCTGAGATGCGACCGGTACAGTCCAATCCTGTGACCGCACGGCTAGCCGACATCGCAGCCCAGGCGGGGGTCAGCGAAGCGACAGTAAGCCGCGTGCTCAACGGCAAGCCGGGCGTCGCCGCGGCCACCCGTCAGTCCGTGCTCGCCGCGCTCGACGTGCTCGGCTATGAACGCCCGGTGCGGCTGCGCCGGCGCAGCGCGGGCCTGGTCGGACTGATCACGCCGGAGCTGGAGAACCCGATATTCCCCGCGCTCGCACAGGTGATCGGGCAGGCGCTGACCCGGCAGGGGTACACCCCGGTCCTCGCCACCCAGACCCCCGGCGGCTCCACCGAGGACGAGCTGACCGAGATGCTGGTGGACCGCGGGGTGGCGGGGATCATCTTCGTCTCGGGCCTGCACGCGGACACCTCGGCCGACATGCAGCGCTATGAGCAGCTGCGGGCGCAGGGCGTGCCCTTCGTCCTGGTGGACGGTTTCTCGCCGAAGGTGCAGGCGCCGTTCATCTCGCCGGACGACCGCGCGGCGATGCGGCTGGCGGTCACGCACCTGGTCTCCCTGGGGCATACGCGCGTAGGACTCGCCCTCGGCCCCAAGCGGTTCGTGCCGGTCCAGCGGAAGATCGAGGGTTTCGTACGCACGATGCAGGACCAGCTGGGCCTGACGCCGGAGGAGATCGAGGGGGATCTCGTCCAGCACTCCCTCTACACCCTGGAGGGCGGCCAGGCGGCGGCCGCGGCGCTGATGGACCGCGGCTGCACGGCGATCGCGTGTGCCAGCGACATGATGGCGCTCGGGGCGATACGGGCGGCCCGCCAGCGCGGTCTGGAGGTCCCGGACGACGTGTCGGTGGTCGGCTTCGACGACTCGCCGCTGATCGCGTTCACCGATCCACCCCTGACCACGGTCCGCAAGCCGGTGCCCGCGATGGGGCAGGCGGCGGTGCGTACACTCCTGGAGGAGATCGGCGGGACCCCCGCCCCGCAGAGCGAATTCGTCTTCATGCCGGAGCTGGTCGTTCGAGGTTCAACAGCCTCGGCGCCCAGGCGCCCCTAGGGATCCCCCGGATCACGTGCTCGTCCTCGCGGTGTAGAGAATGCGGTCAGGACCCGACCAGGGGATGATCGGTCGGGGGGCGGGATCTGGCAGACTCTGTGCCTATGGGTGAGACGATCGTGACGACACTTGAGGGCCGGCAGGCCCCCGCTGATCCACCCATCGCGGGCGAGCCCCTGGCGGGCGAGCGGTCCGGCCGCAGTGGGCGGGACGTCCTGCGTCGTCTGCGCTCCCCCCGCCGCCCCCGGCTGTGGTTCGAGATCCTGCTGATCGCGGTGAGTTACTGGACGTACTCACTGATCCGCAACGCGGTCCCGGAGCAGAAGGCGCAGGCGCTGCGGAACGCGGACTGGATCTGGCGCGTCGAGCACGATCTCGGGATCGCCGTCGAGAGAAGCGTCAACCACGCCGTCGACTCGGTGACATGGCTCATCGTCGGCATGAACTACTACTACGCGACGCTGCACTTCGTGGTGACGCTCGGTGTCCTCGTCTGGCTCTTCAAATGGCATCCCGGCCGGTACGCGGCCACGCGCCTCGTCCTCTTCGCGACGACGGCGGTGGCCCTTGTCGGCTACTACCTGTATCCGCTGGCGCCGCCCCGTCTGATGAACGGCACGACCTTCATCGACACGGTCCTGGTCCACCACACGTGGGGCTCGATGGCCTCGGGCGACCTGAAGAGCATGTCGAACCAGTACGCGGCGATGCCGTCGATGCACATCGGCTGGTCCCTGTGGTGCGGTCTGACGATCTTCGCCCTCGCTTCGGTGCCGTGGGCGAAGGTGCTCGGTCTGCTCTACCCCACGGCGACGCTCGTGGTGATCGTGGCGACCGCCAACCACTTCTGGCTGGACGCGGTCGGCGGCCTGATGTGCCTGGCCTTCGGCCTCGCGGTGGCCCGCCTCTGGTACGGCGCGCCGCCGCACGCGCTGCCGCGCGAGGTCTAGCGACGCCCTATCACCAGGTCTCCCGGAAGACAGGGCCGACCTCTTCGAGGAAGACCTTCTTGTTCACCCAGCGCGGCGTGTCACCGGTCGCGTCCAGGTACTGGCAGCGGTATCCGGTGTCCTTGCCGAGCGCGACCTTCTTGAGGTGCGGCATCCTGTCGCAGCGCAGTTCCTTCGCGTCCTCGTGGTGCTGAGCCCAGAACCGGCCGTGGACCGTCTTGGCCAGCAGTACGCCCGAGTCGGGAGGGAAGAGCTGGTAATCGATCAACTGGACGATCCCGGCTCCTCCGCCGGTCACGTCCTCGATGAACACCTCCCAGACCAGCTCCACGCCCCGGTAGGTGGCGGTGCACGGCGTCCACTCCCCCTTCTTCACCGTGACCCCGCCGCCCTCGCACCTGGTACCGACCTGGGCGGGGATGCCCGCCATGACGAGAGCCTTCTCCCGTATCTCGTCAAGGACCTTCTCGGTGAGCGAGGCGTCGGAAGCGGGCGGCGGCGGCAGGCCCATGTCCGACCGCTCCCCTTGGGAGTCGATGAGCGTCGGCTCGGGCGAACCGATCACGACCGGCAGCTTCTTGACCGTCGCCGTGGGCCGGGGAGTGGCACCGTCGGGGCTCGGCCAGAACGCCCGGCCGATCCCCACGGCCGCGAGGCACACGACGGCCACCACGAACGCCGCCTCGAAGCGGCTGAGGCCTTCGAAGTACCGCCGGATCACGCGGATCACCGGCCCAGCGTAGCGGTCCGGCCCGGGGCCGGACCCGGCCCCGACGGAAGAATCATGGCCCGGCCAGGCGCCGCTACGCCCCGTAGAACCGCTCCTCCACGACCGCCCGGGCCCGGCGCGTGATCCTGCGGTAGTCGTCCAGCATGTCGCCGACGTGCCCCGCGTCGTAGCCGAGGTACCGGCCCACCGCCGCCAGCTCGCGGCCCCCGGAGGGGAAGGTGTCGCCCGCCCTGCCGCGTACGAGCATCACGGCGTTCCGCACCCGGGTCGCGAGGACCCACGCCTCGTCGAGGATCGCCGCGTCCTGGGTCGGGACAAGGCCCGCCGCGCACGCCGCGGCCAGGGCCTCACGGGTGCGGGTCGTCCGCAGGCCGGGCTCGGCCCAGCCGTGTTGCAGCTGGAGGAGCTGGACGGTCCATTCGACGTCGGACAGGCCGCCTCGGCCCAGCTTGGTGTGGAGGGTCGGGTCGGCGCCGCGCGGCATCCGTTCCGCCTCCATGCGGGCCTTGAGGCGGCGGATCTCGCGCACGGCGTCCTCGCCCAGGCCCTCCGCCGGATAGCGCAGGGGGGCCACCAGGTCGATGAAGGCGCGGCCCAGTTCCTCGTCCCCCGCGACCGGTTCGGCCCTCAGCAGCGCCTGGGACTCCCAGACAAGGGACCAGCGGCGGTAGTAGGCCTCGTACGACTTGAGGGTGCGCACCAGGGGCCCGCTCCTGCCCTCCGGGCGCAGATCCGCGTCGATGGCCAGCGGCGGGTCGGCGGAGGGGAGTTGGAGGAGCCTGCGCATCTCCGCGACCACCTTCGCCGCGGCCTTCGCCGCTTCCTGCTCGTCGGCGCCCTCGCGCGGCTCGTGGACGAACAGGACGTCCGCGTCCGAGCCGTAGGCCAGTTCGTGGCCGCCGAAGCGGCCCATGCCGATGACCGCGAAGCGGGTCGGCAGCGTGTCGCCCCAGCCCTCGCGGACGACCGCGCGCAGGGTCCCCGCGATCGTGGCGGCGGTGAGGTCGGAGATGGCATCGCCGACCCGGTCCACCAGCGCGCCGGGGTCGGCCTCGGCGGGGCTCTCCTCGGTGCCGTACGAGCCGATGATGTCCCCGGCGGCGGTGCGGAACAGCTCACGGCGGCGTACCCCGCGCGCCGCCGTCACGGCCTGCTCGGCGCCGTCCGCGCGGCGCACCGCGGCCAGGATCTCCTGCTCCAGGTGGGCGCGGCCGCGCGGCACGAGGCCCCGTTCGTCGCCGAGCAGGGCGACCGCCTCGGGGGCGCGGAGCAGCAGGTCGGGGGCGAGGCGTCCGGCGGAGAGGACGCGGGCGAGGTTCTCGGCGGCGGCTCCCTCGTCGCGCAGCAGCCGCAGGTACCAGGGGGTCTTGCCGAGGGCGTCGGAGACCTGGCGGAAGTTCAGCAGGCCCGCGTCGGGGTCCGCGGAGTCCGCGAACCAGCCGAGCAGGACGGGCAGCAGCGTGCGCTGGATGGCCGCCTTGCGGGAGACGCCGGACGCCAGCGCCTCCAGGTGCCTGAGCGCGGCGCTCGGGTCCGCGTAGCCGAGCGCGATGAGCCGTTCGCGGGCCGCTTCGGTGCTCAAGCGGGCTTCGCCGGGGGCGAGTTGGGCGACGGCGTCGAGCAGCGGACGGTAGAAGAGCTTCTCGTGCAGGCGGCGTACGACGGAGGTGTGCCGCTTCCAGGCGCGGCCCAGCTCGGTGATCGGTTCCGTGCGCATTCCCAGGGAGCGGCCGATGCGGCGCAGGTCGGCGTCGTTCTCGGGCACCAGGTGGGTGCGGCGCAGCTTGTACAGCTGGATGCGGTGCTCAAGGGAGCGCAGGAAGCGGTAGGCGTCGTCGAGCTGGGCGGCGTCGACCCGGCCCACGTAGCCGCCCGCGCCGAGGGCGTGCAGGGCGGCGAGGGTGGAGCCGCTGCGGATCGAGGCGTCGCTGCGGCCGTGCACCAACTGGAGCATCTGGACGGCGAACTCGACGTCCCGCAGTCCGCCGGGGCCGAGCTTCAGCTCCCTGTCGACCTCTCCGGCCGGGATGTTCTCGACGACCCTGCGGCGCATCTTCTGCACGTCCGCCACGAAGTTCTCGCGCTCGGCGGCGTGCCAGACCAGTGGCGCGAGGGTGGTGACGTACTCCTCGCCGAGCGCGAGGTCTCCCGCGACCGGGCGGGCCTTGAGCAGCGCCTGGAACTCCCAGGTCTTCGCCCAGCGCTGGTAGTAGGCGAGGTGGCTGGAGAGGGTCCGCACCAGGGGGCCGTTCCTGCCCTCGGGGCGGAGGTTGGCGTCGACGGGCCAGATGGTGCCCTCGATGTTCGTCTCGGAGCAGATCCGCATCATGTGGGAGGCGAGGCGGGTGGCGGCGCGCAGGGCCTTGCCCTCGTCGGCGCCTTCCGCGCTCGCCCCGCCCTCGGCGGGCTCGGCGGCGGGCGTGGCGGGCTCGGCGACGAAGATGACGTCGACGTCGGAGACGTAGTTCAGCTCGTGGCCGCCGCACTTGCCCATCGCGATGACCGCGAGCCTGCACTGCGCGGCGTCGCCGGGGGCCTCGGCGCAGGCCATGGCGAGGGCCGCGCGCAGGGTCGCGGTCGCGAGGTCCGCCAGCTCGGCCGCCGCCTGGGCGACATCGGTGGTGCCGCACACATCGCGGGCGGCGATGGCCAGCAGGCAGCGGCGGTAGGCGACGCGCAGCGAGACGGGGTCGGTGGCGTCGGCCAGGCCGCGCTCGAACTCCGCCACGCCGGGGTGCAGGTCGGCGGACTCGTACGTGGCGAGGGCCCGCCAGTCGCGGGGGTGCCTCGCGAGGTGGTCGGCGAGGGCCTCGGAGGCGCCCATCACCCCGAGCAGGCGGTCGCGCAGGGGCTTGGCGGTGACCAGGGTGTCCAGCAGCTCGCGCCGGCCGTTCTCGTCCTCCTGCGCCTCCACGAGCCGGACCAGGCCGAGCAGGGCCAGATCGGGGTCGGCGGTGGCGCCCAGCGCGTCCAGGAGCAGCGGGTCGGAGCGGACCGTGCTCAGCTCCGGGGCGTCGAGCAGGCGCTCGGCCGCGGACGGGTCGGTGAATCCGTGCCGCAGCAGCCGGGTGAACGTACTGCTCCTGCGCCCTTGCGGCACCGTCATGGTCTCGCGCCTCCGTTCGATCACTCCTGTGCCCGAGCCTACGGCCTCGCCCCGGACGGACGCCTTCATGGCACTCCGTCGCCCGCGGCGCGGCCGGCCGGCCGCCGCCGCCAGGGGCCCGCGACACCCCGGGCGCGTGGACGCTGACAGGGCCCCAACTCCCTGATGTACTGCGGCCCATGGAATACACACTCGAAGTGATCCCGCTGCCGGTGACCGACATCGACCGGTCCATGACGTTCTACCGCGACAAGCTCGGCTTCCACGTCGACATCGACGCGGAGGTCATGCCGGGTATGCGCATCGTCCAGCTGACCCCGCCGGGCTCGGGCTGTTCCATCGCGCTGGCGGGCGACGCGCTCTGGGAGACGATGGCGGGCCCCAAGCCGGCCGCCGGTACCTACCAGGGCCTGCAGCTGTGCGTCGCCGACGCGAAGGCCGCGCACGCCGAGCTGACGGCGCGCGGCCTGGACATCACCGAGCCGGTGCAGCACGCGCCGCAGGACGGCGGCACCTTCATGTACTTCAAGGACCCCGATGGGAACGGCTGGGCGATCCAGGAGTACGGGGTCCGGGCGAAGACGTCGCTGAAGGACGCCATCGTGCCCCGTTAGGGACGCGGGAGACGCGCCCCCGACGGAGGACCGCTACGGCACCGGCAGGCTCTTGTCCTGATTCCGTGGCATCGCCAGGCCCACGGCCGGGTAGGGCGTCACCCACTGGATCTCCGGGCCGCCCCCGGCTGCGGGCCCGCGCTCGTCGCGGGCCCGCTCGTCATGGGCACGTCGACGCCTGTGTGCCGAGGTTTCGTGCATCCGGGTGAGGTGGCCTCGCATCCGTTGCGCGTCCAGACGGCGACGGGCCCGCTGCCAGGCACTGCGCCACTGGTCCCGGTCATCGTGGTCGGTCACGCCGCATACCGTCAGGAAGACCATGAGCTGATCGACCGCGAGCATGGAATTGCCCGCCAGCATCCGTCGCACGGTGCTGTGCGGCAGCTCTCCGTGCTCACCGGCCCGGCGCTCCATGTCCTCCACGGGCATCGCCCCCGCCAAGCGGTAGAGCTCCTGCAGCGCTTTGATCAACCCGGCACGATCGCGCACCTGGTCCGGCCTCAGCACCCCCGCTCGCGGATGCTCGGCGCCACGAGCGGCCCGCCACAACTCTCGCGCTCTCCAGACCGGAGCCCCGCATGCCGTGGCATATGCCTCCACCACGGGCAGACGGGGGATCCGGGCCCCGCTGGTGGCACGGGAGTAGGTGGTGGCGGAGAAGACGTGCCCCGACTTCCGGGCCATCTCCCGGTGGGTCAGACCCGCCGCCCGGCGCTGTCTGCGCAGCCACTCCGCGAGCTGTTCCAGAGCCGGTTCAATCGTGGAGATCGGCTGTTCCGGACGTGCCATGGCCGGCCCCGGTCACAGACCTGCGGGCGCGGACGGAGCGCGTCGTGCCACATGGGCGCCGATCAGGCCGCAAGCCGTCAGGACCTCGGCCACGACGATGACGGGCATTCCGGTCAGCGCCATGGCCACGCCCAGCACGAGGACCACGATGACGACGACGGTCTGCTTGCCGTCCAGACGGGCAGCCGGCTTCGGTGTGGCACAGGTAAGACGCCGATGTGTGTACATGGGTTCCTCTGGATCTCGAAGTGCCGGGGATGTCATTTCCATACCCGGCTCAGTCACGGGCCGCATTCTCAACTGGGCGCCGGCAAGCGCCCGTTGGAGATTGGAGAATCGTGGCACGAGATCCGGTGCCCTCGCGGATTGATGCACTCCCGCCCCGCTCGCGCGGCGTTGATGCGGCGCCAAAGGCACTCGACGGCACCTTGCCACCTGCATGAACGAAAAATTACCGAACATAGGTCCAGCAGCGGGGAGGTGGTTGATGCATTCCAGCCCGGCCCCGGGCTGGCCGATCGGCATCGCGCTTGCGAGCATCACATCGGGTTCGGCTACGGAGGGACGCGGACAGCGTCTCGCCTCGTCTTGACGTCACGGGCCGCAGACCACAGCGGAAAGACCACGGACCTGGCGCGCCTCCGCGCGGCAACGCGGACCGCACCACGGAGGGGCCGGCTCTCGTCGGCCCCTCCCTTTCCCCGGCCGTCTGCCGGCCGGGATTCACGAATAGCCGCTACAGAACCGGCAGGTTCTTCCGCAGTTCGAAGGCCGTGACCTCGCTGCGGTACTCCTCCCACTCCTGCTTCTTGTTGCGGAGGAAGAAGTCGTAGACGTGCTCGCCGAGGGTCTCCGCGACCAGTTCCGACTTCTCCATCAGGGCGATCGCCTCGCCGAGGTTCTGGGGCAGGGGTTCGATGCCCATCGCGCGGCGTTCGGCGTCCGAGAGGGCCCAGACGTCGTCGTCGGCGCCCGGCGGGAGTTCGTAGCCCTCCTCGATGCCCTTGAGGCCGGCGGCGAGCAGGACCGCGTACGTCAGGTAGGGGTTCGCGCCCGAGTCGATCGAGCGGACCTCGACGCGCGCCGAGCCCGTCTTGCCGGGCTTGTACATCGGTACGCGGATCAGGGCCGAGCGGTTGTTGTGGCCCCAGCAGATGTACGAGGGGGCCTCGCCGCCCGCGCCCGCGGTGCGCTCGGAGCCGCCCCAGATGCGCTTGTAGGAGTTCACCCACTGGTTGGTGACCGCCGAGATCTCCGCGGCGTGCCGGAGCAGGCCCGCGATGAAGGAGCGGCCGACCTTGGAGAGCTGGTACTCGGCGCCCGACTCGTAGAACGCGTTGCGGTCGCCCTCGAAGAGGGAGAGGTGCGTGTGCATGCCCGAGCCGGGGTGCTCGGAGAACGGCTTCGGCATGAAGGTGGCCTGGACGCCCTGCTCCAGCGCCACCTGCTTCATGACGAGGCGGAACGTCATGATGTTGTCGGCCGTGGAGAGCGCGTCCGCGTAGCGCAGGTCGATCTCCTGCTGGCCCGGCGCGCCCTCGTGGTGGCTGAACTCGACCGAGATGCCCATGGATTCGAGCATCGTGATGGCCTGGCGGCGGAAGTCCATGCCCACGTTCTGCGGGGTGTGGTCGAAGTAGCCGGAATTGTCGGCGGGCGTGGGCCGCGAGCCGTCGAGCGGCTTGTCCTTCAGGAGGAAGAACTCGATCTCGGGGTGCGTGTAGAAGGTGAAGCCCAGGTCGGAGGTCTTGGCGAGGGCGCGCTTGAGTACGTAGCGCGGGTCCGCGAAGGACGGGGAGCCGTCCGGCATCAGGATGTCGCAGAACATACGGGCCGTACCGGGGGCCTCCGCGCGCCAGGGCAGCACCTGGAACGTCGACGGGTCCGGCTTGGCGATCATGTCCGACTCGTACACCCGGGCGAATCCTTCGATCGCCGAGCCGTCGAAGCCGATGCCCTCGTCGAACGCCTGCTCAAGCTCGGCCGGGGCCACGGCCACCGACTTCAGGAAGCCGAGGACGTCCGTGAACCACAGGCGTACGAACCGGATGTCGCGCTCCTCCAACGTACGGAGCACAAATTCCTGCTGCTTGTCCATCTTCCGCTTCCACCCATCCTTGCTGGTCAGGCCGCCTGCTCCCGCGCCACGGGACACCTCGGGACGCCTTGGGCACACGAGCATCCCATCACCCGGTTTCAGGCGCGTTGCGGACCCCGTGCCGCCGGGCCCCGTACCGCCGGGCTCCGGGCCGTGCCGCGTGCCGCTCTGTGCCCATAGTGCCTGCTGATCGGCCCATCTGTAACAGCGGGCCAGCACGGGCGGCTCGAAGGCGCCCTCGGGGCCGGGCCCGGATGGCGGAGGTGCCCCGGGCCGACCGCGCCCGGGACACGCCGGGCGCGGGCTACGCCAGCCTGGCCAGGTCCTCGCGGAGGAGACGGCCGCGCAGGGGCGCCCCGGCGACGTACCGCTCGACCTCGGCGACCGCGTAGGCGCCGAGCCGCCGCACCTCGCTGCCCTGCGCCCCCGCGATATGCGGGGTCACCAGCACATTGGGCAGGCCGAGGAGCACATGGCCCGCGGGCAGCGGCTCAGGGTCCGTGACGTCGAGGAACGCCTCCAGACGCCCCGCCGCGCACTCCCGCGCCAGCGCCTGCGTGTCCACGAGCGGCCCCCGCGCGGTGTTGATGACCACGCCGCCGTCCGGGATCAGCCTCAGCATGGCCTCGCTCAAGAGGCCGATCGTGGAGGGGAGTTCGGGCGCGTGCACCGTGACGATGCCGCTGCGGCGGCACAGCTCGGCGAGGGGGACCAGTTCCACGCCGAGCGCCCCCGCCTCGGCCGGCGTCACGTAGGGGTCCGTGAGTAGCACCCGGTACCCCGCGTCGGACGCCCGGAGCGACGCGATCACCCGGCGCCCGATCCGGGACGCCCCGATGACCCCGACGGTGCGCGCGTCGCCCCCGACGCGCTCGGTGAACGCCGGTCTGACCCCGGCCGCGTACCCCGCGGCGGCCCGCAGCGCCCCCTTCGCCCCGAAGGTGACCGCCGCCATGGTGAACGCCACCACCGGGTCCGCGTTGGCGTCCGCCGCCGAGGAGACGACGAGGCCCCGCTCCCACACCGCGTCCGTCACCATCCACTTGACCGAGCCCGCCGCGTGCACGACCGCCCGCAGCCGGGGCGCGCCCGCAAGGACCTCGGGCGTCAGGAGCGGGCATTCCCACCCCGTGACCAGGACCTCCGTCTCGGCGAGCACCGCGCGCGCCGCCGGAGAGGTGAGCGGCCCCGAAAGGACCGGGGGCGCCAGCCGCACGCAGGAGGCGAGCCGTGCGCGCAGGTCCGGCGGGAGCACGCGGTCCGCGACCTCGGCGCCCATCGCCAAGGCCGCCGTGACCGGCCGCCCCGCCTCATCCTTCTGATCCGTCACGCGTGACCGCCCCTCGTAGTAACCGGTTACCGACCAGCCGTCTGGAGGCTAGGACCAAAGCGCGAGATGGGTCAAGAGAACGCTCGGCCAAGGGGGTTGACCAAGTACAGTAACCGCTTTAGATTCCGGGCACCTTATTCCGACGACGGAGGGGTTGCCGTGCCGACGGTGACGAAAGACCGGGCGGAAACCGAGGCGGTGAAGCCGCCCGAGAGGCGCGATAACGGGTCAAGCGGCGGGAAACCAGGGCGCGGCGAGCGATGGAAGCGGTTTCAGCGCACCCGCTTCCTGGTGCTGCTCATGGCGCCGGGGCTCGCCTACTTCCTCGTCTTCCACTACGGCGCCTTCATCGCCAACGCGGTGGCCTTCAAGGAGTACGTCCCCTTCGACGGCCTGTGGGCCAGCCCCTGGGTCGGTACCGCGAACTTCGAGCGGATGTTCGGCGACCCGGACTTCTGGCACGCCACCTGGAACACCCTCTTCATCGCCGTGCTCCAGCTGGTCTTCTTCTTCCCCGCGCCGCTCGCCCTCGCCCTGCTCCTGCACAGCCTCACCTCGGACCTGCTGCGCCGCTTCACGCAGTCGGTGATCTATCTGCCGCACTTCCTGTCGTGGGTCGTCGTGGTCGCCCTCTTCCAGCAAGTGCTCGGCGACACAGGCCTGTTGAACACCACACTCGGCGACGCCGGACTGCACACCGTCGACATCATCGGCAACCCCGACGCGTACAAGCCGCTCGTCGTGATCGAGGTGATCTGGAAGGACGCCGGCTGGGGGACGATCATCTTCCTCGCCGCGCTCATGCAGGTCGACGAGCAGCTGTACGAGGCGTCGGCCATCGACGGCGCCGGGCCCTGGCGGCGCTTCTGGCACGTCACGCTGCCCAGCATCCGGCCCATCATCATCCTGCTGCTGATCATGCGGCTCGGCGACATCCTCTCCGTCGGCTTCGAACAGATGCTGCTGCAACGGCAGTCGGTCGGCCCGGAGGTCGGCGAGGTCCTGGACACCTTCGTCTTCTGGCAGGGCATCGTCGGCGGCGACACCGGATACGCGGCGGCCGCCGGAATCTTCAAGGGCGTCGTCGGCGCGGCGCTCGTCTTCACCGCCAACCGGGTCGCCCACCGGCTCGGCGAGCAGGGGGTCTACAAATGAGCGCCCGTCATGTCACCAGGCCCGCCTGGATGGAGAAGCCCCGGTTCGCCACGAAGGCCGCCAAGGCCGTGGCCGTCGTGATCGTGCTCGGGCTCGTCCTCATCCCCTTCCTCGTCATCGTCTCGACCTCGCTCGCCTCCAACCGGGAGGTCGTGGACAACGGCGGCTGGGTGCTGTGGCCGAGCGACCCGACGCTGCGCGCCTACCGCACCATCCTCACCGGCGGCATCGTCACCAAGGCGCTCGGCGTGAGCGTCGCCCTCACGGTCCTCGGCACCCTCTTCTCCCTCGCGTGCACCACCTTCCTCGCCTACGCCCTCGCCCGCCCCGGTGTCTTCGGCGGCCGGCCCGTGCTGCTGCTCATCCTCTTCACGTTCCTCTTCCCGCCCGGCATGATCCCGGCGTTCCTGCTGGTCAAGGGGATGGGGATGATGGATACGTATGCGGCGCTCATCGCCCCCGTACTCATCAACGTCTTCAATCTGATCGTGCTGCGCGGCTTCTTCCAGGGCATACCGGAGGAGCTGTACGAGGCGGCCCGGCTCGACGGCGCGGGCGACTGGCACATCCTGTGGCGGCTCGTGCTCCCGCTGTCGAAGGCGGCGCTCGCCGTGGTCTCCCTCTTCTACGCCGTGAGCTACTGGAACGCCTGGTTCCATGCCTCCATCTACATGGAGTCCGACCACTGGCCGCTCTCCCAGGTCCTCCGTACGTACGTCATCGGCGGCTCGCAGATCGCCGACACGGGACTGAGCGAGGCCGGGCTCGTCTCCGCCCCGCAGACGACCCAGATGGCCGTCCTGGTGATCGCCACCGTGCCGATCCTGCTCGTCTACCCCTTCCTCCAGCGGTACTTCACCAAGGGCGTGCTCACCGGCGCCATCAAGAGCTGACCCCCACTCGTCGTACAGAAGGGCTCATTCACGTGTCCGGTTCCTCGATGTCGCGGCGCACCCTGCTCCGCTCCATAGCCGTCGGCGGCGCCGCCCTGGCCGCCCCGTCCGTCCTCACCGCCTGCTCCACCGACTCCGGCAGCGGCGGCAGCGTCTCGAACGCGGGCAAGAAGGCGGTGCCCTGGCCCGCGTACAAGCCCGCCGAGGGTCCCGCCCCCGATCTGGCGCCGACCGCCGAGGGCGTGCAGGCGGGATACACGAAGTACCCCGAGAAGCTGGTCCGGGCGATCTCCGAGAAGCCGGGTGACGGCAAGCAGAAGATCAGGGTCCTGACCATCACCTACGGCACCCCGCCGAAGCCGGCCGGCCGCAACGGGTACTGGCAGGCGGTGAACGAGGCGCTGGGCGTGGAGGTCGAGTTCACCGTCGTGCCCGACGCGGACTTCCGCGCCAAGATGTCGACGCTGATGTCGGGCGACGACCTGCCCGACATGATCAACTTCGGTGGCGGGTACGTCCTGCCGCGCGAGTCCCAGTTCGTGAAGTCCCGGTGCGCCGACCTGAGCGAGCACCTGTCGGGCGACGCCGTGAAGGACTACCCCCACCTCGCCAACATCCCCACGTACGCCTGGGAGGGCATGGGCCGCATCGCCGGGCGCATCTACGGGCTGCCCGTCGAGCGGGCCAAGGTGCAGGGCGCGATGTTCATCAACCGCGAGGCCTTCGACAGGGCCGGATACCGGCCCGGCATGTCCGCCCCCGACTTCCGCGCGATGGCCCGGGAGGCCTCACGGGGCAGGAAGTCCGCGCTCGGCGCCTCCACCGTCGGCTTCTTCGGCTACCTCTACCACGCGATGTGGCACGGGGCGCCCAACCAGTGGCGGATCAAGGGCGGCAAGGTCACCGACATGTACGGCACCGACGCGTTCAAGGCGGCGCTGGAGTACATGGCGAAGCTGCGCCAGGACGGCTCGTACAACCCCGACGCCACCTCGATCTCCCAGGTGGACCTGAAGACGCAGTTCTACAACGGCACGGTCCGCTCGATGACGGACGGCTGGGGCGCCGCCGTCTCCAACGCGCAGGGGATCAAGGACGAGTTCACGCTCGACGTCGCCGAGCCGTACGCGGTCGACGGCGTCACCCCCGTCTACCAGCAGAACCGCGGGTGTTTCGGTTACACCGTCATCAAGAAGGCGTCCAAGGACCGCGTCAAGCTGATGCTGCGCGTACTGAACTGGCTCGCGTCGCCGTTCGGCACCAAGGAGTACGAGCTGATGCACTACGGCGTCGAGGGCACCCACTTCCGCTACGACAAGGCGGGCGACCCGGTCGCCACCGAGCTGGGCCTCGTCGACTCGCGCACCAACCTGCCCTTCCCCTACCTCATGGACGCCCCGCAGCCGCTGTACTACCCCGGCTTCCCCGACCTCACCAAGCGGCTGCACGCCTGGCAGCGGAAGGTCGTGCCGATGCTGGTGCCCGACGACCACTGGGGCCTGATGTCGGACACGTACAACCGGCAGAGCGCCACGATGGACCAGATCATCACGGACGGCGTCACCGCGGTCGTCGCCGGGCGCAAGAAGCTCTCCGACTGGGACGGCGTCTACAAGAAGTGGCGTTCCCAGGGCGGCGAGCAGTCCGCCGAGGAGTTCCTGGAGGAGTACGAGGCCGCGCACTGAGCCGGGGCCGTGGCGCGCGATGATGGGTCCGGGGCGGCGAGGGCGCCGGGTGGTCGCTAGGCGAGGGAGAGACAGTGGGCGAGCGGGTCACCATCCGCGATGTGGCCGCGCGGGCGGGGGTGTCGGTGGCGACCGTCTCGCGGGTCCTCGCGGGCAACTACCCGACGTCGACGGCGTCGCGCGCCAAGGTGCTGCGGGCGGTCAAGGACCTGGACTACGTGGCCAACGCGCACGCGCGCGCGTTGGCGGGCGCCGGGCGCAAGACGATAGCGGTGCTCATGTTCGACGTGGTCGGCGCGTTCTACGCGCAGGTCGCGCAGGGCGTGGAGATGGAGGCGGCCCAGCACGGCCGCCTCACGCTCGTCGCGTCCACCGGCAGCGATCCGGCCCGTGAGCTGGCCCTGGTCCAGATGATGCGCGAGCAGGCGGCGGAGGCCGTGGTGCTGGTGGGCGGGGTCACGCAGGACGACGAGTACCGGCAGCGGATGGCGCGCTACGCCGAGGTCCTGGCGGCGGCGGGCTCCCGGCTCGTCCTGTGCGGCCGCCCCGCCCCGGCGCCCGATGTGCCCGCCCTGGTCATCGAGTACGACAACGAGGCGGGCGCCCACGCCGTGACCAGCCACCTCCTGGGCGCCGGGCACCGGCGGATCGCCCTGCTCGGCTACCAGCCCGGCAACACGACCGGCGAGGACCGCCTCGCCGGGTACCTCCGGGCGCTCGCCGACCACGGCGTGCCGCGCGGCGACGCCATCCTGCACGGGGTGGGCTTCGGGCAGAACCACGGTTACCGCGCGATGCGGGACCTGCTCGAAGCGGCGGACGGCAGGCCGGAGTTCACGGCGGTCTTCGCGGGGGACGACCGGGCGGCCGCGGCGGCCGTCATCGCGCTGCGGGAGTACGGGCTGCGGGTGCCGGACGACATGTCGGTGGTCGGCTACAACGACGATCCCGTGGCGGCGGACATCACTCCCGGTCTGACGACCGTGCGCATCCCCGCCGAGGAGATGGGCCGCACGGCGGTGCGCCGCGCCCTGTCCGACACTCCGCGCACGGGCCAGGAACGCCATCTCCTGGGCACGCACATCGTCATCCGCGACAGCGTCCGGCCCCTCCGGGGAGGGTCCTCGGTGGGCGGGGCCACCCTTCGGGGA
>NZ_WMBF01000699.1:0-2457 GCF_019400875.1 Streptomyces anatolicus
CCGTGGGGCCGGCTAGCGGGGGAGGGCCGGCTTACCCCGCGGGGGCCGCTTATCCGTGGGGCCGACTTGCACGCTGGCGCCGCCTACGCGTCCTTCAACTGCTGCCGCTGCCGCCCGAGCCCGTCGATCTCCAGCTCCACGACGTCCCCGGCCCGCAGATACGGCTTCGGCTCGGGCTGCCCCATGGCCACGCCCGCCGGCGTACCGGTGTTGATGACGTCACCGGGGTACAGCGTCATGAACTGGCTCACGTACCGCACCACTTCGGCCACCGGGAAGATCTGGTCGGCGGTCGTGCCGTCCTGCTTCAGCTCGCCGTTGACCCAGAGCTTCAGGGAAAGCGCCTGCGGGTCCGGCACCTCGTCGGCGGTGACGAGCCAGGGACCCAGCGGGTTGAACGTCTCGCAGTTCTTGCCCTTGTCCCAGGTGCCGCCCCGCTCGATCTGGAACTCGCGCTCGGACACGTCGTGCGCCACCGCGTACCCCGCGACATGCGCGAGCGCCTCCTCGTGCGACCCGAGATAACGGGCCGTACGTCCGATGACCACGGCCAGCTCGACCTCCCAGTCGGTCTTCACCGACCGGCGCGGCACCAGGACGGTGTCGTCCGGGCCGATCACCGTATCCGCCGCCTTGAAGAAGACGACGGGCTCGGCGGGCGGCTCGGCGCCCGTCTCGCGGGCGTGGTCGTGGTAGTTGAGCCCGATGCAGACGACCTTGCCGATGCGCGCGACCGGCGGCCCGACGCGCAGCCCCGCGGCGGCGAGGACGGGGAGCTTCCCGGAGTCGGCGGCGGCCCGTATCCGGCCGAGGGCGTCCGCGTCGGCGAGCAGTTCCCCGTCGATGTCGGTGACGATCCCCGACAGGTCCCGCAGGGTCCCCTCGGCGTCGAGCAGCGCCGGACGCTCCGCCCCGGCCGTTCCGACTCGCAGCAGCTTCATGGTCGAACTCCATTCCTTCGGTAGCCCGGCCGATGGGTTGCGGCCATCGGAGGTTTGGTCGATCGTCCAAGCTCGCTGTCCGCTCCGCAATACCCCGTTCACGTACTGGACCCTTACTGGGCGGTAGCCAGGAGGGGTCACGGGTCACCCGGCGGCAGCCGGGAGGGGCGCCCCGTGCGGCATGTCCCGGTAGAGCACCGCCCGCTCGACGGCGCTCCAGGTCATGCTGGTCACGACATAGAGCGCGGCGGCGAGCGGCACCACGGCCACGGTGACCAGAGTCATGAACGACATCAACGGCATGGCCTTGGTGATCGCCCCCATGCCCGGCACCTGCTGGTCGCCGTCCGGCACCAGCGGAGTGGCCGCCATCTGCCGCTTGGTCCGCCCGTAGTTGAACGTGGCGACCGCGGCGACGATCACGAACAGCGCCAGATAGACGAGACCCGGCGCCCCGAAGAGCCCGCCGTCGGCCAGCGCGTCCATCCACCGACCGCCCAGCGGCGCCGAGCCGAGGGTGTGATCGAGCAGCGCACCGGCGTCCCCGCCGGAGAAGAGCTGGTAGAGCAGGAAGAAGGCAGGCAACTGAAAGAGACTCGGCAGACACCCGGAGAGCGGGGAGACCTTCTCCTCGCGGTGCAGTTCGAGGACGGCCTTCTGCAGCCGCTCGGGGTTCTTGGCGTGCTTCTTGCGCAGCTCGGCGATGCGCGGCGAGAGCTTGGCGCGCGCCTTCTGACCACGGGCCGAGGCGCGCGAGAGCGGAAGCACGAGGAGTCGTACGCAGGCGGTGAAGACGACGATCGCGGCGGCGGTCGCCGAGCCGTGGAAGACCGGGTCGAGCAGGTCGGCGAGGTGCGCGACCAGGTCTGCGAAGAGGGAGAAGAGGTCGGACATGGAGAAGCCCTCCGAGGGTTCCGTCGTGCCGGGGAAGGAGGTCGACTCGGCGGCGCGGAGTCGACTCGGCGTGACGGCCCACGAGGGGCGCGTGTGCGGGTGTAGGTGCGGGGTCCCCTACGCGGCCGTCAGGAGGGGACGGCCGGGTGCTCGGGGTCGCCTGCGGCCCCGGGCGTCGGGGTCGCGCTGGGGCAGGAAGGCGGTACGCCGTTCACGGTCGCGGATGGCCGTGCGCACGCGGGTGCGGGGCACGGCGGGCGCGCAGCGCGCGGCGATGACGGAACAGACGGCGAGCGCGGCCCCGGCGGCGGCGGTCGCGGCGAGCGCGACGGCGGCGGTGAGGCCGGAGCTGTCGACGAGGACGACCTCGACGAGCAGGAAGAGGAGGAGCAGGGCGGGGCGCGCGGCGGCTTTCACGTCACGCAGCAGTGCGTGCATGGTGGGCCTCCTCTCCCGCGGTGGTCGCTCACGTTTTCGGCTGTATGGCTGTACGGCTGTACGGATTCGGTTATACAGGATCGGCGGGGGAGCACCACCCACCAGAGCACCACCCGACGAGCCCCGAACCAAACCTGAACCCGAACCCGAACCTGAACGCGAACCTGAACCCCAACCCCCACCC
>NZ_WMBF01000700.1:0-2457 GCF_019400875.1 Streptomyces anatolicus
CGGCGGGGCGGGGCAGGCCAAGGGCGGGGGGAGCGCCCAGCGGAAGTCCGCCGACCTCAAGAGCATCCCCGATGTGGGTGACCGCTTGCAGGCGAAGATCCCCGAGGACTCCCGTCAGGTCGTCGCGGTCTACGGCGAGGACGAGGACTCGGCGGAGTCGACCGTCGTGCTCTACACGAAATCGTCGGCGACGGACACCACCTGGGAGAAGGACAGGAGCTGGCCCGCGCACAACGGCAAGAAGGGCTGGACCACCGACCACCGCGAGAACGACAAGCGCAGCCCGGTCGGGGTGTTCACGCTCACCGACGCGGGCGGTGTCCTCGCGGATCCGGGTGCCAAGTTCCCGTACACGAAGTCGGCCTCCATGCAGGCGCCGCACTACTGGCCCAAGACGCACTGGCACGACTTCGACTACGTCATCGCCATCGACTACAACCGCGCCAAGGGCACCCCGCCGAACGACCCGACGCGCCCTCAGGGCCAGGCCAAGGGCGGCAGCATCTGGCTGCACATGGACCATGGCAGCGGCACGTCGGGCTGCGTGAGCCTGTCCAAGTCGGGCATGGAGCATCTGCTGCGCACGCTGGATCCGAAGCAGCATCCGGTCGTGGTGATGGGGGACAAGGCGAACCTCAAGGCGTGAGCCACTGTCTCCGGTGCGGTGACCCGGTGACCCGGACCCGGTGACCCGGGGGACCGGGTCACCTCTGGCACCGTCGCGGTGATCGACGGCTCTGGCGGAGGGCCGGCTGCGCTGCCGAGCGCCGGGGCGGCAGCCGGCCTCCCCTCCCCAACACCTGCTGGCTGTTAGTCCTTCGGCTTCTCCGAGTCCATCCCCGGACGGGCCTTCTTCCACAGGCCGCGCGTGAAGTCGGGGATCGCCTGCGGCGCGCCCTTCGCCTTGATCGAGAGGTGGCTCAGCGGGACGGGCGCCGTCCACGTCGCCCCGTCGTACACGTCGAAATCAGGGACGAGGCCGAGCCGCATGGTCTGCATCAGCCGGAAGATCATGATGTAGTCCATGCCGCCGTGCCCGCCCGGCGGGTTGGCGTGCTCCTTCCACAGCCAGTGGTCGAAGTCGGCGTACTTGGCGAAGTCGGCCCACTTGTCGTCGGTGTGGTCCGGCTCGATGTAGATGCGGGCGGGGTAGTCCTCGAAGACGCCCTTGGTGCCGCCGAGGCTGTTGATGCGGCTGTAGGGGTGGGGGGTCGAGACGTCGTGCTCCAGGCGGATCACCCGCCCCTTCGCCGTCTGTACGAGGCTGATGGTGCGGTCGCTCCCGATGTACGTCTCCTTCCAGCTCGGGTCGCCCGCGGGCATGTGCTCCTCGCGGTACTCGGCGAGGCCGAGGGCGGGCGTGCCGAAGCTGGAGATGTGCGTGACGCGGTCGCCGCGGTTGACGTCCATGTAGTTGGCGACCGGGCCGAAGCCGTGATTGGGGTAGAGGTCGCCGCGCAGGCGCGTGTGCCACAGGCGGCGCCAGGGGCCCTCGTAGTAGTCGGGGTCGAACATCAGGCCGCGCAGATCGTGGTTGTACGCGCCCGCGCCGTGCAGCAGTTCGCCGAACTTGCCCGCGTGCGCCATCCGCAGGACACGCATCTCGTTCTTGCCGTAGCAGCAGTTCTCCAACTGCATGCAGTGCCTGCGGGTCCGCTCCGAGAGGTCCACGAGATCCCACAGCTCGTCCAGGCGCATGGCGAGGGGACACTCGACGCCCACATGCTTGCCGCCCAGCATCGCCGACTTGCAGATGGCGTAGTGGGAGTCCCAGGGCGTCGCCACGTACACGAAGTCGATGTCCCCGCGCTTGCACAGGTTCTCGTAGTCGTGCTCGCCCTTGGTGTACGTCGCCGGGGCGGGCTGGCCCGCGGCGGTGACCTTCTTGGCGGCGGCCGCCGTCTTCTCCTTGACCGGGTCGCAGAGCGCGACGACGCGTACGCCGGGGAGCGCGAGGAACAGGTCGATCATGGAGCCGCCTCGGTTGCCGAGCCCGACGATCCCGACCCGCACCGTCGAGCGCCGCTGGAACGGCACGCCGATCATCGTCTCGCCCTTGCGGGCCGGGGCGCGTGCCGTGTCCGGGGCGGCGGCGGGAGCGGCCGCGGGCGTTGCCGCGGGCGCGTCGGCGTGTGCCGGGCCGCCCGCGAAGGCGCCGACTCCGATCCCGGCCCCGGCGAGGCCCGCCGCGCGCAGCACCGTGCGCCGCGAACGGCCCTCTCCCGGCGTGTCCGCGCCGCCCTCACCGGGGGTGGCGCCGTCAGGGGCCGGTATCGCGTTCTCGTCGTGCATCGGACCTCCGTAGCTGAATGTCGGCTGGTCGCTGCCACTGGGGCGCAAGCCACCCTGATGGGGCCACGGCGGGGACGCAAGAGGCTGAAGTAGTCAGGGAGTTGGACTTCCGTGCGGAAGCGGAAGCGGAAGCGGAAGCGGAGGCGGCGGCGGAGGAGGTGGAGG
>NZ_WMBF01000701.1:0-2455 GCF_019400875.1 Streptomyces anatolicus
CCCGTTACCCCGTGTCGAATAGGTGGACGTCTTGATCGCTCTCCTCGCCGTTCTCGGCGCGCTCTGGGGTGCCCTCGCCGGTCTCCTCCTTCCTCGCGCCGCCTACCGGCTCTCCGTCCAGCCCGAGGAGAGCTGGCGGCAGGAGTGTCCTGAGGGGCATCCCCTCAGGGGGTGGGCCGGGCTCGCCCGCTGTCCCCGGGGCGGTTGGTACGGGCCCCGTACCGCCCTCGTCGCCCCCGCCACCGCCCTCGTCTGCGCCGCGCTCGCCGCCGCCACCGGGGCGCGGCCCGAGCTGGGGGCGTGGCTGTTGCTCGCGCCCTTCGGTGTGCTGCTCGCCGTGGTCGACTTCGGCGTGCACCGGCTGCCGGACGTGCTCACCCTGCCGCTCGCCGGGGGCGGGCTCCTGCTGCTCGGGGGTGCCGCGCTGGCGCCCGGGAACGCGGGGGAGTGGACCGGCGCGCTGTACGGGTCGCTCGCGCTGGCCGGTGCCTACTTCGTGCTCTTCCTCATCAACCCCAACGGCATGGGCTTCGGCGACGTGAAGCTCGCCCTCGCGCTCGGGGCGGTGCTCGGGTGGTACGGGTGGGGCGTGCTGCTGCTCGGCACCTTCGCCGGGTTCGTCCTCGCCGCGCTGTACGGCATCGGGCTCGTCGCCGCCCGCCGCGCCGGACGGAAGACGGCGATCCCGTTCGGGCCGTTCCTGATCGGCGGAGCCTTCGTGGGCGTGCTGCTCGGGGCGTACGCCGCCTGACGTCGGGGCCCCGAAAGGGCTGGCGTACGCTGGCTTGGTCCGTCCGCAACCCTTACGAAAGGGACGTCCCGGTGACCGAGAAGGCCGACCTCACGTCGTTTGATGTCACAGCCGTCCTCGACCGTGCCGCCGCAGGTGGGCGGATCACCCCCGAAGAGGCACTCGTCCTCTACCGTGACGCCCCGCTGCACGCGCTCGGCGCCACCGCCGACGCCGTGCGCCGCCGCCGCTACGCCGGTACGGAGCACATCGCGACGTACATCATCGAGCGGAACATCAACTACACGAACGTCTGCGTGACGGCCTGCAAGTTCTGCGCCTTCTACGCCGCCCCGAAGGACACCAAGAAGGGCTGGAGCCGCGACCTCGACGACATCCTGCGCCGCTGCGCGGAGACCGTCGAGCTGGGCGGCACGCAGGTGATGTTCCAGGGCGGACACCACCCGGACTACGGCGTCGAGTACTACGAGAAGCACTTCGCGGCGATCAAGAAGAACTTCCCGCAGCTGGTCATCCACTCCCTCGGCGCGTCCGAGGTCGAGCACATGGCCCGCATCTCGAAGGTCTCCGTCGAGGAGGCCATCCAGCGGATCAACGCGGCCGGGCTCGACTCCTTCGCGGGCGCGGGCGCCGAGCTGCTGCCGGAGCGGCCGCGCAAGGCGATCGCCCCGCTCAAGGAGAGCGGCGAGCGGTGGCTGGAGATCATGGAGATCGCCCACAACCTGGGCGTGGAGTCCACCTCCACGATGCTCATGGGCACGGGCGAGACCAACGCCGAGCGCATCGAGCACCTGCGGATGATCCGTGACGTACAGGACCGGACCGGCGGCTTCCGCGCCTTCATCCCGTACACGTACCAGCCCGAGAACAACCACCTCAAGGGCCGTACGCAGGCGACGATCTTCGAGTACATCCGCATGATCGCGATCGCCCGCATCTTCCTCGACAACGTCGCGCACATCCAGGGCTCCTGGCTGACCACCGGCAAGGAGGCGGGCCAGCTGACGCTGCACTACGGGGCGGACGACCTCGGCTCGGTCATGCTGGAGGAGAACGTCGTCTCCTCGGCGGGCGCCAAGCACCGCTCGAACCTGCGCGAGATGATCGACATGATCCGTACGGCGGACCGGGTCCCGGCGCAGCGCGCCACGACCTACGAGCACCTGGTGGTGCACGACGACCCGGCGAACGACCCCGTCGACGACCGCGTCGCCTCGCACATCTCGTCCACGGCGATCGAGGGCGGCACGGCACATCCCGAGCTGAAGCTCCTCGCCACGAACTGAGGCCCTGTTGCTCACCCTGCACGTCGCCGAGCACTCTCCGGAGGCGGCGGTCCTGGTCGACGGGCCGGTCGTCGCGGCGGTCGGTCCGTACGAGGATCTCGCCGCCGCCCACCCCTCGGCCCGGGGCCGCCGCTGGCCCGGCATCCTCACTCCCGGCCTGCTCAATCCGTACGGCCCCGAGCTGCTTGAGGCCACCTACCACCCCGACCCGCGCGAGGCCGACCGGCTCGGCACGGAGCCCATCGGCGGGGAGCGGGCCCGGAGGCTCTTCCGCACCGACCCGTCCCGTCTCGGCGCGAGCGCCCGGCGGGGCGTGCAGCGGATGCTGGCGCACGGCACGGTGGCCATCGCGGGCGACCTCCGCGCCCGTCCGGTCCTGGACGCGGTTCGCAGGGCGGGCCTGGCCTCGGCCCAACGC
>NZ_WMBF01000702.1:0-2453 GCF_019400875.1 Streptomyces anatolicus
GCCCCGGGCCGCGTGACCGCTCTCACTCACCCGTTCCCACTCACCCGTTCCCACTCACCCGTTCCCACTCACCCGTACCCGAGCGCGTGCAGCCGGGCGTCGTCGATCCCGAAGTGGTGCGCCACCTCGTGCACCACGGTGATCTCCGTCTCGGCGACGACGTCCTCCCGCGAATCGCACATCCGGAGCGTGGGCCCCCGGTAGATGGTGATGCGGTCCGGCAGCACACCCGCGTACCACTCACCGCGATCCGTCAACGGCGTCCCCTCGTACAGCCCGAGCAGCTCGGGATCGTCGGAGGGCGGCTCGTCCTCGACAAAGACGGCCACGTTGTCCATCAACCGCGTCAATTCCGGCGGAATCCGGTCAAGAGCCTCGCCGACCAGTTCCTCGAACTCCTCGCGCGTCATCTCCAGCACTCCCCCATTGTCGGCCACGCCACCGCCCCCGTCCCGGCATACCCACCACCGCAACTGGGCATACGGGACCAATGGCTCGCACTCGCCGCACCGGTCCCGCAGGCGAACTGATCAGCCCACCTCACCCCTTCGCGCGTGCCCTCGGCCTGATAGCCGTCGTCCTCTTCGGCGCCTGGCTCGGCCTGCTGATCGTCGGCAGCGTGCACGCGCCGGTCGGCCCCATGGACACCCGCATGACGCTCCGGCCGTCCCTGACCGGCGGCACGAAGATCGACGTCTCCCCGCTCGGCGCCCTCGAACTGCGCTCCCACATCGCCCCCATCCGCCTCGACGTGGACGTCGACCGCCTCGACCCGGTGCGCGCCCAGGCCCTCGTCGACCACCCCGAACGGCTCTCGGGACTCCAGGACGAGGTCGCGCGCGACGTCGGCCACGGCACGCTCGACCTGGCCATACGCTCCTGCGTCGCCGTCGTATCGGGCGCCACCGCACTCGGCCTCGCCGTCTACCGCCGCCCGCGCCGCGCCCTCGCCGCGGGCGGTCTCGCGCTCGCCCTGCTCGCCGCGTCGGGCACGGCCGCGTACGCCACCTGGAACCCGAAGTCGGTCCTTGAGCCCAAGTTCTCCGGCCTCCTCAGCAGCGCACCCTCGGTCGTCGGCAACGCGCGCAGCATCGTCAGCGAATTCGACGTCTACCAACAGGAGTTGGCCCGCCTGGTCACCAACGTCACCAAGCTCTACGACGTGACGTCCACACTCCCCGCCTACCAGCCGGACCCCACCACCATGCGGGTCCTGCACGTCTCCGACATCCACCTCAACCCGGCGAGCTGGAAGATCATCGCTTCCCTCGTCGAGCAGTACGAGATCGATGTCATCGTCGACTCCGGCGACACCATGGACCACGGCTCGGCCGCCGAGAACGCCTTCCTCGACCCCATCGAGGACCTCGGCGCCCCCTATGTGTGGGTGCGCGGCAACCACGACTCGTTCACCACCCAGCGCTATCTGGAGCGCTTCAAGAACGTCCACGTGCTCGACGACGGCAAGGCCGAGACCGTCGCCGGCCTGCGCTTCGCCGGGATCGGCGATCCGCAGTACACCCCCGACCGCTCCACGAAACAGGAGGGCTCCGCCGTCCAGCACATGGCCGGCATCCGCCTCGCCTCGGCCCTGCGCGCCGAACGGGCGGCCGGTACGCCGGTCGACGTGGCGATCGCGCACAACCCGACGGCGGCGCGGGAGACGGACGGCGAGGTGCCGCTCGTCCTCGCGGGGCACGTGCACCGGCAGGAGATGGAGGTCATGGACGGGGGGACGCGGCTGCGGATCGAGGGCTCGACGGGGGGCAGCGGGCTGCGGGCCGTCGAGGGCAAGTACCCCGATCCGGTCGAGGCGTCCGTCCTCTACCTGGACCGTACGACCAAGCGGCTGCAGGCCTGGGACGAGATCAGGCTGGGCGGGCTCGGTCTCACGAAGGCGGAGGTCAGCCGTCACCTCCCCAAGGAGAACCAGCCCGGGGCGACGCCTTCCCCGACGACGCCGTCCGCTCCCTCCTCAGCTCCCTCCTCCGCTTCCCCCTCGCCGTCCCGTGCGGGGTCCGCCGGGGAGGGGGTGCCCGCCCCCCGATAACCGTTTTGGCGATACCTCCCCGCATCCCATATGCTTCTCACGTCCCCGACGCGCTGCAAAGCGCCCAGGCGGGCCTATTAGCCCTCATCGTCTAGTGGCCCAGGACGCCGCCCTTTCAAGGCGGTAGCACGGGTTCGAATCCCGTTGGGGGCACGCAACACTTGTGCGAGACTTGTGCTCGCACAACGCTTGGTCCTGTGGAGCAGTTTGGAGTGCTCGCCACCCTGTCAAGGTGGAGGCCGCGGGTTCAAATCCCGTCAGGACCGCTTGCGATTCCTCGCGGATCGCGTGGCTGGGTAGCTCAGTTGGTACGAGCGATCGCCTGAAAAGCGATAGGTCGCCGGTTCGATCCCGGCCCCAGCCACCTCTTCGAAGGCCCCGCCCACGTGGACGGGGCCTTCGC
>NZ_WMBF01000703.1:0-2434 GCF_019400875.1 Streptomyces anatolicus
CGGGCAACGGCGCCGCCCACCAGCTCCAGCTCGACGTGTACGGCGAGGTCACCGAGGCGCTGCACCTGGCGCACATGACGGGCCTGGCCCGCAACGACTACGCCTCGCTGCTCCAGCTCAAGCTGATTCGAAGACGGCCGCGGCGCCCGCGAGCTTCTGGACCTCCGCGAGCCCCACGTGCTGATGGGGGATGAGCGCGGACTGGCGCTCCTGGAGCCGCGCAAGCATCTCCGCGACCGGCTGCCCGCCGTCGAGCGGCACGCGCACCGGCAGGGTGTTGATGAAGAGGCCGACCATGGACTCCACACCGGGCAGTTCGGCGGGACGTCCGGCGACGGTCGCGCCGAACACCACGTCGGTACGGCCCGCGAGGCGAGCGAGGACCAGCGCCCACGCCCCCTGGACGACCGTGTTCAGCGTCAGCCCCCTGCCACGCGCCAACTCCGAGAGCGAATCCGCGAGTTCGGCGGAGATGGTGGCGTGCACCTGCTCGGGGAGCACGGGCGTACGGCCGGGGTCCGCCGGTGCCACGAGCGTCGAGCCGTCGACCCCGGACAGCTCGGCCCGCCACGCGGCCGACGCGGCCTCCTTGTCCTGGCGGCCCAGCCAGGCCACGTACTCGCCGTAGGGCGCGACCCGCTTGAGCGCGGAGGTGGTGCCCCCGGCCGCGTACGTCGCCGAAAGCTCGCCCAGCAGGACGGGCATCGACCAGCCGTCCAACAGGATGTGATGGAGCGTCATGACCAGGCGGTGCCGGTTCTCGCCGAGCTTGACGAGGAGGAGGCGCAGCAGGGGCGGGACCGTGAGGTCGAAGCGTTCCGCCCGCTGCCGCGCGGCCAGCCGGTCGATCTCCGCGAGGGCCTCGGGCTCCGCGAGTCCGGAGACGTCCGCCTCGTGCCAGGGCAGCACGACCTCGCGGGGGATGACCTGCACCATGTGCGCGCCGGTGACCGGCCGGAAGCAGGCGCGCAGCGCGGCGTGCCGGGCCAGCAGGGCCTGCCACGACGTCCGCAGCCGATCCGTGTCCAGCGGGCCGTTGACGTCCACCGCGGACTGCACGGTGTAGACGTCCGGACCCTGGTCGTCGAAGGAGGCGTGGAACAGCATGCCCTCCTGCAACGGCGACAGGGGCCACACGTCCTCGACGAGGGATCGGGGTCGGGTCATCGCTCTGTCTCCTCACAACGGCTGGTGCCTGTCGGCTCACGACGTCCGGTGCCTGCCGGCGTCCGGTGCCCTGATGGCTCGGCTATGACTGCTCGCCGGTGAATCCGGCTTCGAGTTCGTCGATCTGGTGTTGTGCGAGGTTCAGGAGGCGGAAGTCGGACGGGGTGTGTCCGCCCGCCGTGGGGTCGGTGGTGTGACCGGCGAGGCCGTCGAGCATCTTCAGCCAGGTGGCTCCGAGCCGCCGCGCCTCGGCCTCCTCCAGCAGCCGGCTCGCCCAGCTCAGCGTGAGCGTCAGCTCGGGCCCGTCGGCGGTGTCCCGCACCACGGCGCCCGCGTCCACGGCATGTGTGGCGGGCATGCCCAGGTCGACCGAGCCGCCGATCGCGGTCTCGCCGGCCAGCTGCCACGGTCCGGCCGGACCCGTGCCGGTGCCACCGTCCGCACCGCCGCCCGCCGCGAACCGGCCCAGGTAGTTGAAGCCGATCTGCGCGGCCGGCGCGGCGTGGAGTACCGGGCCCGTCACGGGGTTGAGATGACGCAACAGCTCATGACCGAGGCCGTCCCCGGGCACCGCCCGGGCCTGTTCCTTGACGGCCTTCACCAAGTTACCGGCAGCCTCGCCGCCTGCCATAGCGGCGTCCAACTGCGCAGCGCCCACCTCCAGGCGGACCGGTCGCACGCTGGTGAACCAGCCGACCGTGCGCAGCAGATCGGCGCCCTCCATGGGCTCACGGCCGTGCCCTTCGACGTCGACCAGGAGCCCTGCGGCGGTCTCGGGCCGCCAGTGCGCCACCGCCCCCGCGAGGGTCGCGAGGAGGATGTCGTCGACCCCGCAGTGGAAGGCGGCCGGGGCCTTGCCCACCAGGGTGGCCGCCTGCTCGGGCGGCAGCGTCCAGGTGTGGTGGCGCAGGGTGCGTACGGTGTCCAGGCCGGGGTCCAGTTCCCGTCGGCCGAGCGGGGGTTGGGGTTTGCCGAGCAGGGCGAGCCAGTCGTCCAGTTCGGCGGTCCTGCGCTCACTGGTGGCCTCGGCCGTGAGCAGCTGCGCCCAGCGGCGGAACGACGTGCCGACCGGGTCGAGTGCCGGTGTGCGCCCGGCGGCCGCCGCCTCGCAGGCCGCCCGCAGGTCCGGCACCAGCACCCGCCAGGAGACTCCGTCCACCACGAGGTGGTGGACCACCAGGATGACGCGGCCCGTGCGTGCGGGGCCCGCGTCTACCCAGACGGCCTGGGCGAGGACGCCGGACGCGGGGTCAAGACGCTCCACGGC
>NZ_WMBF01000704.1:0-2426 GCF_019400875.1 Streptomyces anatolicus
CCCTCACGCCAACCCCACCAGCCCCCGATACCCGGCGCTCCACAGATCCTCCGCCCCATCGGGAAGCAGCAGCACGCGGTCCGGCCGGAGCGCGTCGATCGCCCCCTCGTCGTGCGTCACCATCACGATGGCCCCGGGATACCTGCCGACCGCCGCGAGCACCTCGTCCCTGGACGCCGGATCGAGGTTGTTGGTGGGCTCGTCGAGGAGCAGGACGTTCGCGCCCGAGTGCACGAGCCCGGCCAGTGCCAGCCGCGTCTTCTCGCCGCCCGAGAGGACGGCGGCGGGCTTGTCTGCGTCGTCCCCGCCGAACAGGAACGAGCCAAGGACCCGCCGCACCTCACCATCCGTCAGCTGCGGTGCCGCGCCCGCCAGGTTCTCGCGGACGGTCTTCGCGGGCTGAAGGGTGTCGTGCTCCTGCGCGAAGTAGCCGAGCCGCAGCCCGGGCCCGGCGACGACCCGCCCCTCATCCGGCCGCTCACGCCCGGCGAGCAGCCGCAACAGCGTCGTCTTGCCCGCGCCGTTCAGCCCGAGTACGACCAGCCGGCTGCCCCGGTCGACGGCCAGGTCGACCCCACTGAGGACGCGATGGGACCCGTACGCCTTGGTGAGACTGATCGCGCCGAGCGGCATACGGCCGCACGGCGCGGGCTCCGGCAGCCGGATCCGCGCGACCTTCTCGCCGCGCCGCACCGGCTCCGTCCCCGCGAGCATCCGCTCGGCACGCCGGTCCATGTTCTTCGCGGCGGTCGCGGTGGAGACGTGCGCACGCATCTTGTCGGCCTGCGCGCGCAGCGAGGCGGCCTTGCGCTCGGCGTTGGCGCGCTCGCGGGCACGCCGCCGCTCGTCCGCCGCGCGCTGGGCGAGGTAGGTGTGCCATCCGGTGTTGTGTACGTCGATGGCGGCGCGCCCCGGGTCGAGGTGGAAGACACGGTTGACGGTGTCGGCGAGGAGCCCGGTGTCGTGGCTGATGAGCACGAGGCCGCCGGGATACGACGACAGGTACCCGCGCAGCCAGCCGACCGAGTCGGCGTCGAGGTGGTTGGTCGGCTCGTCGAGCAGCAACGTGTCGTGGTGCGAGAACAAGATCCTGGCCAGCTCGACGCGGCGCCGCTGGCCGCCCGACAGCTCACCGACGGGCCGGTGCAGGGCCCGCTCGGGCAGCCCGAGCCCGGCGGCGACGCGGGCGGCCTCCGCCTCGGCGGCGTAACCACCGCGCGCCTGGAAACGGTCGTCCGCGCGGGCGTAGGCCGCCATGGCCCGCTCCTGCGCCGCCGGACTCGCGGCCCGCGCCATGGCGTTCTCGGCGGTACGCAGCGCGGCGACCGCCTCGTCCAGGCCGCGGGCGGAGAGGACGCGGTCGATGACGGTGCGGGCGGGGTCGGCGGCGCCGGGGTCCTGGGCGAGGTGGCCGACGGAACCGGCGCGGGTGACGGTGCCGTCGGCGGGGGCCGCGGTGCCCGCGAGGATCTTCATCAGGGTGGTCTTGCCGGCGCCGTTACGGCCGACCAGGCCGATGCGGTCGCCGGGGGCGATGTGGAAGTCGGCGCCGGACAGCAGAAGCCGGGCGCCGACGCGTACGTCGATGCCTCGTACGGTGATCATGGGGTAACGCTCCGCAATAGCGAATGGACACACGGGTGGCGTGAGAGCGGTGTCCTGGCTAGGAGATGCGGGGCGTAGACATGGGACCGAGGCTAGCGGTGCGGGGTGCGGCTCGCATGGGCTTTTCCTCGGGCGAACCCTAGAACCCCCACACTGCGCCCCACCCCCCACCGAGGGATCATCGATCCATGGACGACGAAGACGTCACCCTTCACCTTCACCTCGCCCAGCAGCCGGAGGCCGACGAGCTGCTGGGGCGCAGCCCGCTGGCCGCGCTGATCGGGATGCTGCTCGACCAGCAGGTGCCGATGGAGTGGGCGTTCACGGGCCCGTACACGATCGCCCAGCGCCTGAACGCATCCGACCTCGACGCCCACGAGATCGCCGCGTACGACCCCGAGGAGTTCGCCGCGCTCCTCTCCACCAAGCCGGCGGTCCACCGCTACCCCGGCTCCATGGCGAAGCGCGTCCAACAGCTCTGCCAGTACTTGGTGGACCACTACGACGGTGACGCCACCGCCCTCTGGCGGGACGCCACCACCGGCAAGGAACTCCTCGAACGCCTCAACGACCTGCCCGGCTTCGGCAAACAGAAGGCCCAGATCTTCCTGGCCCTCCTCGGCAAACAACTCGGCGTACGCCCCAAGGGCTGGCGCGAGGCCGCGGGCGACTACGGCGCCCCCGAGGCATACCGCTCCGTCGCGGACATCACGGGCCCGGACTCCCTCCACAAGGTCCGCGCCCACAAACAAGAACTGAAAGCCGCAGCCAAGGCCGCGAAACCCCCGAAACCCCCGAAACCTCCAAAGTCCGCCTAACCC
>NZ_WMBF01000074.1:0-20732 GCF_019400875.1 Streptomyces anatolicus
CCTTCGAGAACCCCACCCCTTTCTCGAACCTCTTCGAGATCTTCCTGATCCTCGTCATCCCCTTCGCGCTGACCCGCACCTTCGGCAGGATGGCCGGCTCGATCCGGCAGGGCTACGCGATCCTCGCCACGATGGCGACGATCTGGCTCGGCTTCACCGCGCTGATGATGTGGACCGAGTTCCACCACGGGGGCCCGGCGTTCGACCTGGCCGGCGGGGCGATGGAGGGCAAGGAGACCCGGTTCGGGATCGGCGGCTCGTCGATCTTCGCGGTGGCCACCACCCTCACCTCCACCGGCGCCGTCAACTCCTTCCATTCCTCCTACACCGGCTTCGGCGGCGGCATCGAGATGCTCGGCATGCAGCTCGGCGAGATAGCACCCGGCGGAGTGGGCTCCGGCCTCTACGGCATGCTCGTGATGGCGATCATCGCGGTGTTCATCGCGGGCCTGATGGTCGGCCGTACACCGGAGTACCTGGGCAAGAAGATCGGCACCCGCGAGATCAAGCTGGCGGCCTGCTACATCCTCGTCACCCCGGCGCTCGTACTCGGCTTCACCGCCGTGTCGATGGCGCTGTCCACACCCAAGGACTCGATGCTCAACTCCGGGGCGCACGGCTTCTCCGAGATCCTGTACGCCTACACGTCCGGGGCCAACAACAACGGCTCGGCCTTCGGCGGCCTGAGCGCGGACACCAACTGGTTCAACACCACGATCGGGCTCGCCATGCTCCTCGGCCGCTTCCTGCCGATGGTGTTCGTCCTCGCGCTCGCCGGTTCGCTGGCCGAGCAGACACCGGTCCCGAAGACCGCGGGCACCCTGCGCACCGAGAAGCCGCTCTTCACCGGGTTGCTGGTCGGCACCATCATGATCATCACCGGTCTGACCTATTTCCCCGCACTCGCGCTGGGACCGCTCGCCGAGGGGCTGGCGTCATGAGCACACACACCAAGAGGCAAGAGATGGACCGACCGGACGCGGACCGACCGGACGCGGGCGGGACCGCCACCGCGACCCGCGCACCCCACCAGGACCTGCCCGGCGGCCACCGGCACGGCGACGAGGGCAAGGTCGGCGCGGGCCTCTTCGACCCCGCCCAGCTGCTGAAGTCCCTGCCCGACGCCTTCCGCAAGCTGCATCCGCGGACCATGGTCAAGTCGCCGGTCATGTTCGTGGTCCTGATCGGCTCGGTGGTCACCACCGCGCTCGCCGTGAAGGACCCGGGGGACTGGTTCGGCTGGGCGATCACCGTCTGGCTCTGGCTGACCACACTCTTCGCCAACCTCGCGGAGGCCGTCGCCGAGGGCCGCGGCAAGGCGCAGGCCGACACCCTGCGCAAGGCCAAGACCGACACCGTCGCACGCCGCCTGACCGGCGGCACCGAGGAGAGCGTCCCCGGCACCGAGCTGCGCATCGGCGACCTGGTGGTCTGCGAGGCGGGCGACATCATCCCCGGCGACGGTGACGTCGTCGAGGGCGTCGCCTCCGTCGACGAGTCCGCCATCACCGGCGAGTCGGCCCCCGTCATCCGCGAGTCCGGCGGCGACCGCTCGGCCGTCACGGGCGGTACGAAGGTCCTCTCCGACCGCATCGTCATCAAGATCACGACGAAGCCCGGCGAGACGTTCATCGACCGCATGATCAACCTCGTCGAGGGCGCGGCCCGCCAGAAGACGCCCAACGAGATCGCCCTGAACATCCTCCTGGCCTCCCTCACCATCGTCTTCCTGCTCGCGGTGGTGACCCTGAAGCCCTTCGCGATCTACGCCGGGGCCGACGACCAGACCTCGCTGATCGTCCTGGCGGCACTGCTCGTCTGCCTCATCCCGACCACCATCGGCGCGCTGCTCTCCGCGATCGGCATCGCGGGCATGGACCGCCTGGTCCAGCGCAACGTCCTCGCCATGTCGGGCCGGGCCGTCGAGGCCGCCGGGGACGTCTCCACCCTGCTCCTGGACAAGACCGGCACCATCACGCTCGGCAACCGCCAGGCCGCCGAGTTCGTCCCGGTACGCGGCACCACCGAGGCCGAGGTCGCCGACGCCGCCCAGCTCTCCTCGCTGGCCGACGAGACACCCGAGGGCCGCTCCATCGTCGTACTCGCCAAGGAGAAGTACGGCCTGCGCGAGCGCCATCAGGGCGAGCTGACCGGCGCCGAGTGGGTGGCGTTCACGGCTCAGACCCGCATGTCGGGCGTGGACGTGGAGGGCCGCAAGGTCCGCAAGGGCGCGACCGGTTCGGTCATCGCCTGGGTCAAGGAGCGCGGGGGAGAGGTCGCGAAGGATGCCCAGCAACTCACCGACGCCATTTCCCAGGCTGGTGGCACGCCGCTGCTTGTGGCTCTGGAGGACGCTGAGGGCGCCCGGGTCCTAGGGGTGATCCACCTCAAGGACGTGGTCAAGGAGGGCATGCGCGAGCGCTTCGACGAACTGCGCCGCATGGGCATCAAGACGGTCATGATCACCGGCGACAACCCGCTGACCGCCAAGGCGATCGCGGACGAGGCGGGCGTGGACGACTTCCTCGCCGAGGCCACGCCCGAGGACAAGATGGCGCTGATCAAGCGGGAGCAGGCCGGCGGCAAGCTGGTGGCGATGACGGGCGACGGCACCAACGACGCGCCCGCGCTCGCCCAGGCGGACGTGGGCGTGGCGATGAACACGGGTACGTCGGCCGCCAAGGAGGCCGGCAACATGGTCGACCTCGACTCGAACCCGACCAAGCTCATCGAGATCGTCGAGATCGGCAAGCAACTGCTCATCACCCGGGGCGCGTTGACGACGTTCTCGATCGCCAACGACGTGGCGAAGTACTTCGCGATCATCCCGGCGATGTTCGCGGTGGCGTACCCGTCGCTGGACAAGCTCAACATCATGGGCCTGACCTCCCCCGAATCCGCGATCCTCTCCGCGGTCATCTTCAACGCCCTGATCATCGTCGCCCTCGTGCCGCTGGCCCTGAAGGGCGTGCGGTACCGCCCGATGAGCGCCGACCGGATGCTCCGGCGCAACCTCGGCGTCTACGGCCTCGGCGGACTCGTCGCCCCGTTCATCGGCATCAAGGTCATCGACGTACTCCTCTCCCTCATCCCCGGAATCGGCTGACGCGACCATGAACAACTCCGTAGGAAACACCGCCCGCCTGCTCGGCGCGGGCCTGCGCGCCCTGCTGGTCCTCACCGTCATCTGCGGCGTCCTCTACCCGCTCGCGGTCACCGGAGTGGCCCAGACCCTCTTCCACGACAAGGCGAACGGCTCCGAGATCACGTCGGACGGCAAGGTCGTGGGCTCCGAACTCATCGCCCAGCGCTACGACCTCCCCCTGCGAAAGGGCCAGGAGACCCCCGCCCCCGACCTGAGGTGGTTCCAGCCGCGCCCCTCCAACGGCCTGGGCGAGAACAGCGTCAACACCCAGTACAAGCTGCTCCTGTCCGGCGCGACGAACCTGTCGGGTGACAGCAAGGAGCTGATCAAGCAGGTACGGGCCGCCAAGGCGGCGATCATCAAGGACAACTCCACCGCGACCCACAAGGTCACCCCCTCCTCCATCCCCGCCGACGCGGTCACCTCCTCCGCCTCGGGCCTGGACCCCCACATCTCCCCGGCCTACGCGGACCTCCAGGTCCACCGAGTGGCGGAGAAGAATCACGTGAGCGCGGCGCGAGTCCAGAAGCTGGTCGACGAGAACACAGAGGGCCGCACCCTGGGCTTCATGGGGGAGCCAAGGGTGAACGTCCTGCGCCTGAACATCGCCCTGAAGGACCTGACCGAACGGAGCCACGACTCCTGACCCGCCAAAGGCTCCGGTTCGGTTGAACCGGAGCCTTTGCCGGTCGAGGAAGCCGAGCGGTCGCCCCGCCCCCCCCAGAAAAGCAAAAGACCCCAGATCAACTGGGGTCTTGCTGGTGTCCGAGGGGGAACTTGAACTCTCCACTCGGGCACCAGCACTTTACTTAGCTGACCTGGGAGAACGCACCCGACACGCCACAGGCTTGACCAGCACCGTTGGTCATGCATTCCCCCTGTTTCGGGCCGTTTCGGACCGCTGTTGGTCATGCGTTGGTCACGTGATCAACCAGGGCAGGGCGGGCTTCCTTCGCTCATCCACCCAAGATCGTCTACCCGACAACGCAAATATTGGCGTTCCCGCATGGACGTCCCGCCCGACCGCGTCCTAGCGTCCTCTCAGCAGCAAGGACACGCCTTGCGCGGGAGGGTGGACCATCATGGCCCGCTTAACGGGCGACGTCGACGACCCGGAGTGCAACCAGAACGATTGCCCCAACCTGTACCGGACGAAGCGCGGCTCCATTATCGTCCAGGGCGACGTGTCCGACGCCTTCACGCCGTCTGACGGTGAGGGCCTGGTGGAGATTCCCGAGCACGTCCTTAGGGAGGCTTTCCGTGCTCTTGGGTGGTGACGCTTGGGCGGCCAAGTTCCGCGACTTTCAGAGCGAGGCATGGCGGCTCGAAACGCTGCCTGCGTACAACGTCCCACAGGAGGCCGAGGAGATCAGGGCTTTTCAAGCCGGGGAACGCATCGATCCTCACATGCACTCGAATGAGTACACCGAGGATCTGCAGCGTGTGCGACGCGAGGGTAAGAGTAAGGGGCGCGTGCATATCGTGACCCGTCCACTCTCGGACTACCTTCGCTACGAGTTCATGTACTACCGGCCGCATGTGTGGGCCGGTGAGGACATCCGGATTATGGATGTCACCGACCGGCCAAATCCCTTGGCGGGCGTCCAGGACTTCTGGATGTTCGACCGGCAAGAGGTCGTCCTCATGAACTATGAGGCGGACGGAACTCAGATCAACCGGGAAGTGTACGAGGGCAGCGTTAGCCCTTACTTGGAATACCAGCGAATCGCATTGGCCGAGTCGGTGCCCTTTGAGGAGTACGTGAAGGGCCTTGACGTTTGAGCCGCAGGAGCTAGGCCAGTCGAAGGCTGACCTAGCGGAGACTCTGAAGACACTACGCAAGCGAGCCGGACGCACTCAGGTCTGGCTCGCTAAGCGTACGAATATGTCTCAGACAAAGATCAGCAACATTGAGGGCGGGAAGCTGACCCCGTCCCTTGTCGACGTGGAGCTAGTTCTCCGAGCCCTGGACGCTCCGGCCGACATGGTGGCACAGGTGTCGGCCCTTGCCCGCACGGCCAACACAGAGTGGCAAGACGTGTGGTCGCAACGCCGTACGGGCCTAGAGAAGAAGCAGAACGAGCTAGCAGGCTTCGAGCAGTCGTCTACCGAGTTCCGGTACTTCCTCCTGTCCATGGTGACGGGCCTACTGGCGACGCCCGAATACGTGAGGGCGAGTCTCGCCGCCGTCCCCGGTGACCACAGCAAAGCCATCGGCAAGAAGCTGGAGCGACAGGCTGTCCTACACGACACGTCGAAACGGTTCACGTTCATTCTGACTGAGCAGGCAGTTAGATGGCCGTACCTTCCTTCGTCGGCAATGGCGATGCAGGTAGACCGACTCGTTTCTGTCAGTCGCCTGCCGAATGTACGTCTAGGTGTCATTCCCCTGGGTGGCCACATGCCGAATGCGCCACTGAATACGTTCACCGTCTATGACTCTCGGATAGCCACCGTGGAGACTTCGACCGGAGCAATGGTGTTTCGGGATCATCGGGACGTGTCGGCATACCTCAATGAGTTCAGTGTTTACGAGGGGTACGCAGTCTTCGGTGATGAGGCCAGGGAACGACTGTCCGAATGGGCTAGCGGCTTCCGATCGTGATCTTTACCCGACAACGCAAATAAGGCTAGAGGTCCCTGGCCGGTGGTCCGAGGATGTACTCATGCCGACCGAACCGAAGAGCCAGAGGAAGAAGTCACCGCAGGGTTGGCGGATGGACCCCATCCCAAGCCGTTCGGCATACCGGGATGATTGATGGGAACATTCGCATTCCTGTGTGGCTGACGAATAACGGTCGGCATGTGGCAGACACGGAAATGATTCCGCTCCCGTCTGAGGCGGCCTTACTGGCCGACAACCTGACCAATGCGATGCGGGACAACTCCAGGTCGGTGCTGCACGAGCTCTTTCGGGAGTCCGCGACGGCCCTTGCCCCTGGCGTTGTGTACGTGTCGAAGTCGGATCAGTACCAGCTCTGAGTCTGTCCCTCCCCAGCATTGATCTCACAGGAAGGCAGACCCATGCCCGAAACCGACCTGTACAGCCTGCCCATCGACGGCGCCACGTTCCTCAAGGCGTGCGGGGGCAACACGCACCCCGACGGCGAGTCCTGCGCCACGCTGGCGAAGATCGGCCCCGACGCGTGGGCGCTGGGCGACAGCAAGCGGCCCGGTGCGGAGCCGTTGCGCTTCACCACCGAGGAACTGAACGCGGCCGGTATCGCCCCGGCCCGCTTCGGCCTGTCCGCCTGACGGCCACTCTGTGCCCCCGGCCCTGACTCACCCCCGAGAGGCAGGGCCGGTCGGGCGCCCCTCCTCTTCCTGCTCTGAACGGGACGACAGTTGCACCACCACGGCTACCTGTGGACCGGCTCCAAGCAACGGTTCGATGACGAGGCACTGAGACGGCCCCCACACCCTGACCCTCCTCCGGCCGATAAGCCGGAGCTGTTCGCAAGGTACAAGGAAGTGAAGGCGGAGTTCCCCACCGTGGACCTGCCACCGCTGGAAACGGCCCATTGGCTGATCAAGCCCGCGACGTTGGTGCGCGGCACCTGGGAGGAGCCGAAGGAAGCGGCGGAATGGCTCGGGCAACGACTGGCGGAGTGCGCGCCCCGGTTCGCCTGCGAGACGGATCGCGACAGTACGCGGCTGGCGCTGCTGGTCCACTCCGCTGCGGAACGGCTGGGTTGGGGTGGAGATGTGTCCCACGGCTTCTACCTGGAGAGGCCCGCATTTCTGTCCGTAGCTCTGGTGACGTGCTCCCCGAACCGTGCCGCACCGGACCTTGCCTGCCCGGCCGTCCGCATCTGATGAGGGGAGCGCACCACGATGCCCCGTTCCATCCTGCGGTATACGAAGCACCGGATCACTCAGCAGCCGGACACAGCGTTGACGTTCGAGGCGAAGTGCCTGACGTGCGCCTGGGAGGCTAAGCCTGCGTCGGACGGCGCCACCGTCGATGTGGAGTGCATGAGCCACACCGGCCGAACGGGACACGCCCGGTTCCGACGCCTGTGCACATCGGTCGCCCTGGTCGAACGAGCGGAGTAGGCCCGAAGCAACAAAGCGAGCCCCGGCCCATTTCTGGCCGGGGCTCGCTTTGTTGGTTGATTAGAGGAGTGCTCGGAACGGGTTGGCGTCGAGCGGTTCCAGGCGCTTGGGTTCGGGCGTGGGCTCCGGGGCCTGCCTGGGAGTCGGGCGGTAAGCGTCCATCTGCACAACCGTTGCGCGGTTCTCATCACGCTTCGAGTCAGCCGGCCGAGAACCCCGTAGAGGTCTCCGCTAACGCCCGGCACCACTCGCCTGGCTACACCATGAGCCGCTAAGGCAGGCGTCGCGCCGAGGGAGCCAAGAAGCTGGCTGCGTCCAGCGCCTCTCGAATCGGCCCTGCAACCCTGGTCTGACCTGGGGAATCTCTGGGCTGTTGGTCACGTGGTCGGTCACGCCGTACCCCAGAAAAGCAAAAAACCCCAGGTGAACTGGGGTCTTGCCGGTGTCCGAGGGGGGACTTGAACCCCCACGCCCGTTAAAGGGCACTAGCACCTCAAGCTAGCGCGTCTGCCATTCCGCCACCCGGACCAGGTGTCTGTCCTCGCGGGGTGTTCCCCGCGGCGACACAGAGAACATTACCAGGCTTCCCGGGGCACTCGATCACCCCCCGGCACGCCTGTGAACTGCGGATGACGACACCCGCCCGGCCTTGGGCGCGGAGCCGGGGAGAGGGAGGATGAGGGGGACCACCAGCAGCGAATGCGGGAGGAGCCCAGCGTGAGCGGGTCCAGCACGGGCAAGGCCGTCACCGGTGAGGACGAGGTCGTCGACCTCTGCCGCGAACTGATCCAGATCGATACGAGCAACTACGGCGACCACTCGGGCCCGGGAGAGCGCAAGGCGGCCGAGTACGTCGCCGAGAAGCTCGCCGAGGTCGGTCTGGAGCCGAAGATCTTCGAGTCCCATCCCGGCAGGGCCTCCACCGTGGCGCGGATCGAGGGCGAGGACCCGTCGAGGCCGGCGCTGCTCATCCACGGCCACACCGACGTCGTACCGGCCAACGCCATGGACTGGACGCACCACCCGTTCTCCGGGGAGATCGCGGACGGGTGCGTCTGGGGCCGGGGCGCCGTCGACATGAAGGACATGGACGCGATGACCCTCGCGGTCGTCCGGGAGCGGATGCGCAGCGGCCGCAAGCCCCCGCGCGACATCGTCCTCGCCTTCCTCGCCGACGAGGAGGCGGGCGGCACGTACGGCGCGCGCTACCTCGTCGACAACCACCCCGACCTCTTCGAGGGGTGCACGGAGGCGATCAGCGAGGTCGGCGGCTTCTCCTTCACCGTCAACGAGAACCTGCGGCTCTACCTCGTCGAGACGGCCCAGAAGGGCATGCACTGGATGAAGCTGACCGTGGACGGCACCGCCGGCCACGGATCGATGATCCACAGGGACAACGCGATCACCGAGCTGAGCGAGGCCGTCGGACGCCTCGGGCGGCACAAGTTCCCCGTGCGGGTCACCAAGACGCTCCGGCACTTCCTCGACGAGCTGGGCGACGCCCTCGGCACCGAGCTGGACCCGGAGAACATGGACGAGACGCTCGCCAAGCTCGGCGGCATCGCCAAGCTCATCGGCGCCTCCCTCCAGAACACCGCCAACCCCACGCAGCTCGGCGCCGGGTACAAGGTGAACGTGATCCCCGGCCAGGCCACCGCGCACGTCGACGGCCGCTACCTGCCGGGTTACGAGGAGGAGTTCCTCGCCGACCTGGACCGCATCCTCGGCCCGAACGTCAGGCGCGAGGACGTGCACGCCGACAAGGCCCTGGAGACCACCTTCGACGGCGCGCTCGTCGACGCCATGCAGACCGCCCTGCGCGCCGAGGACCCGATCGCGCGCGCCGTGCCGTACATGCTCTCCGCCGGCACGGACGCCAAGTCCTTCGACGACCTCGGCATCCGCGGCTTCGGCTTCGCGCCGCTGAAGCTGCCGCCGGAGCTGGACTTCGCGGGCATGTTCCACGGCGTCGACGAGCGGGTGCCGGTGGACGGTCTCAAGTTCGGAGTCCGCGTCCTCGACCGTTTCATCGACGCTTCCTGACGGCAATCAGCCGCTCTCGGACCGGAAACCGCCCGCTTCGCGAGCCGAAAAAAACGACTCTCCAATAATCGTCAGCGCGTACGTATGTGCCTGAGAAGAGTGAAAGGAGCCCCCGGCTCGTAGCCCTCCACCCGCCTCCTCGTTACAGGTGGTGCAGTCCGCGGCTGGGACTGCATTGCCAACTAGGAGGAATAATGATCAAGAAGGTCGTCGCTGCTGCGGCTGCCACTGGTGGTCTGGTGCTCGCTGGTGCGGGCATCGCCACCGCCGACGCCGGTGCCCAGGGTGCCGCCGTGAACTCTCCCGGTGTCGCGTCGGGCAACGTTATCCAGGTGCCCGTGCACGTTCCGGTGAACGCCTGCGGCAACACGGTCAACGTGATCGGGCTGCTGAACCCCGCCTTCGGCAACACCTGCATCAACAAGTGACGTTGTGCCTCACCCCTTGAGGGGCTGAGTCCGTCGGCCCCGGAGCGCACGCCATGCGCTCCGGGGCCGACGGGCATTCCACGTCCGGGCGAGCACGTCCGTACGTACTTCGGAAGGTAAAAGGCAGGGAACAGCTATGCGACAGGTCACGCGCAAAGGCCTGATCACCGTGGCGGCCGCGACCGGCGTACTCGCCGCGTCCGGCGGCTACGCACACGCGGACTCGACCGCCCAAGGGGGCAGTGCGAACTCGCCCGGCGTTCTGTCGGGCAACTCCGTCCAGGCGCCCGTCGACATCCCCGTCAACGTGTGCGGCAACACCGTGAACGTCGTCGGGCTCCTCAACCCCGCGGCGGGCAACAACTGCGTCAACTCGTCCGGCAAGGGCGGCGGCGGTCCGCACAAGCCCGGCGGGGGGGCCAAGGCCCAGGGCCACACCAGTGGCTCTCCCGGCGTGGGCTCCGGAAACAATGTCCAGCTCCCGGTGGACGTCCCGGTCAACGTCTGTGGCAACAGCGTCACCGTCGTCGGCCTCGCCAACCCGGCCACCGGCAACAACTGCGCCAACGAATCCGGCAAGACGACTCCGCCGGGCCACGAGAAGCCCCCGACGGACCCGGAGCACCCGGGGAAGCCGGAGCAGCCGGGCAAGCCGGAACACCCCGGTAAGCCGGATAACCCCGGTAAGCCGGGTAAGCCGGGCAAGCCTGGTAAGCCCCACGAGCCGGGCGATCACGCGAAGCCGAACCACCCGGGCACGCAGACCGTCAGCCAGCCCAAGGGGACCCCGCAGCTCGCGGAGACCGGTAGCTCGCTGCCCATCGGCATCGCGCTGCCGGCCGGTGCGGGCGTCCTGCTTGCGGGCGCCGTGCTCTACCGGAGGGCGCGGGCGTCCGCCTGAGCCCCCCGTGTGCGACAGCGGCGGAACGGAGCGGGCCCCGGTCCCGGGGCCCGCTCCGCTCTGTCTGTCTCTCTTTCGTCAGCCGCGGGCCTGCCCGGGCTCACCAGGTGGCCCGCACCTGGCGGATGATCCGCCGCCTCAGCCGCACTCTGCGGCTGCCGTCGGGGTGCAGACTCAGGCGGTCCAACTCCCAGTGTCCGTACTCAGCGTGGTCCGTCAGCAGGCGTGTGGCTTCCTTGCGGGTGACCCCGCGCGGTACGTACACGTCGACAAATTCGTATTCCGGCATCGCATCTATTGTGCGGACACGGGCCCGGTACGGATAGCGTCTGCACTATGTCTGATGCTGCGCAGCCCACCGCTGCCGAGGTACGTGCCGCCGCCGAGGCGGTCAAGACCGCGCTCGACCGCCACCTGGCCGCGGTCGAACGCAGGTCGGGCGAGGACGATCCGGCCGTGTACGAGGCGTTCAACGAACTCGCCGCGGCCGCCGAGGAGTACGACGAACTCCTCTACGACCGCTACGACGAGGTCACCCCCTTTGAGATCCCCGGCTCCGAGGACGCGCTGCCGCCGTACCAGGGCCCGGACGAGGCCAACGCCCTGAGCGTGCTGATCCGCCGCGACTACGCCGTGGCGGAGCCGCAGCGGCTCCTCGCCCAGGCCCAGCGGGTCGCCGACATCGACACGGGCGGGCAGGGTGGCGCCGGTCCGGCCGATACGGTGCACGGCGCGCTCGGTCTCCTCTTCGGTGAGTTCGAACCGGACGAAATCGCCTCACGGCACAAGGAGTTCGGCCTGGAGGAAGGAGACTCCACGCTCTGGGTCACCGCGGCGGACACCCCCGCCGAGCCGGGGGAGTGGCTCGACGCCCCCTTCGACCAGGCCGACCCGCACCGCGTGGTGTGCCGCTTCGACGTCAGCGCGGTCTTCGACGACGAACTGGACGACGAAGGCCTCGACGGTCTCGACGCGGACCCCGACATCGACCCGGACGTGCCGGTGCCCCTCGACGAGATCGACGAGATCGACGACACCGAGGAGCCGGACGGAACCGGCGGCACGGAACCGGACCTCCGACGCGCCGACCGCTGACGACGACCACGCCCACTCCCTCAGCCGCGCCGCCCCTCACCGGGGGCGGCGCGCCTGCTTGTGCCGGTGGGGGCGGGCTCCGCGTAGGCGGTCCGACCAGGGCTGGGCTCCGCTCAGGTCGTCTCGGCAGGGCACGGGCCCGGCGCAGGCCGTCCGGCCGGGGGCCCGCGCAGACCGTCCGGCCGAGGCGGTCGGCTCCGCTCACGTCGTGGAGCTGAGAAGGGCGGGCTCCGTGCAGGCCGTTCCGGCCAGGGCGCGGGCTCCGCTTAGACGTCCGGCCGGGGGCGGGCCCGCAGGCGTCTGGCCGAGGCAGCCGGCTCCGCTCAGGCCGTCCGGCTGAGGAGGGTGGGCTCTGCGCAGGCCGTCCGACCAGGGCGCGGGTGCCGCTCAGGTCGTCTGGCCAGGGCGCGGGTCCCGCTCAGGCTGGCCGGCCGAGGTCGTGGGCCCCGCGCAGGCCGTCCGGCCAGGGCGCCGGCCCCGCACAGGCTGCCTGGCCGAGGGGGCTGGCCCCGCGCAGGCCGCCTGGCCGAGGGGACCGGTCCCGCTCAGGGCGTTGCCGACGGGACCTGGGGGCTCAGCAGCGTGCGCAGGCGGGTCGTGCGGGCCTTCCATGGGCGCTCCGCCACCGCCCGTGGCAGGGCCTGCTCTACGCCCTGCACTACCGACAGGTGCCGCTCGCCCCGGGTGAACGCCGTGTAGACCCACGGCCTGGTCAGCGACTGTGCCGCGTCGCCGGGGAGCACCACGACCACCGCGGGCCAGCGCAGGCCCGTCGCCTGGTGTGCCGTGAGCGCCCAGGCGTGCCGCACCTCCTGCTCCACCCGCTCCTTGCGTACGAGGACGGGGGCGCCGTCACACTCCAGGTGCAGCCCCTCCGCGTCGGCCCGCACCACACGGCCGAGCGTCGTGCGGCCCGGCGCCGGGACGTGGGCGACCCGGTCGCCGGGGTCGAAGCCGCCGAACCGGCCGGGGCCCGGATTCAGCCGTTCCTTCAGCGCGGCGTTGAGCGCGCGGGTGCCCGCCGCACCGCCATGTCCGGGCGTGATGACCTGCGTCTGCTCCGCGGGCACCCCGATCGCCCGAGGCACCGAGTCGGCGACGAGCTGCACGGTGCGGTGGATCGCCTCGGGGGCGTCGCGCACCGGGACGAGCACGACCTCCTTGCCGGGCGCCTCGACCTGCTGCAGCTCGCCGATGCCGATGCCGGACGTCAACTCCCCGAGGGGACCCGGGTCCGGGGTGCGGGAGACGATCTGCGGGCAGCAGCGGGCGGCCACGAGGTCGGCGAAGACCCGCCCGGGGCCCGCCGACCACAGCACCCCCGGGTCGCCGCTGAGGACCAGGCGGGCGCCGTCCGGCAGGGACTCCACCAGCATCGCGGCGCTCTCCACGTCCAGCTGCGGGGCATCCAGGACCACCAGGAGGTCGAGCGCGAGGGCGCCGTCGGCGTCACGCCCCGGCCCCTGCTCCCCGGAGAGCAGCCCCGCCACCGTCACGGCCGCCTCGTCCAGACCGGTCGCCCCTGCCAGGCGGCGGCGTCCGTCGGCGCTGTGGGCAGCGGCGCACACCCGCAGACCGAGCGCCGAGGCCGCCGTCACCAGCGCGGCGGGCTCGGCACGCGCCGCCTCGCCGCCGGAGTGCAGCACGAGGCCGTGCCCGGCGGCGGCGCGGATCAGCTCGGCGGCGGAGCCGGACGCCTGCGCCGCCGCGGCCTCCCACTCGGCGGCCTCGGGACCCGGACCGCCTTCCTTGGGCAGCGAGTTGATGACCCGGGCGAGTCCGTCGGCGAGGCTCTCCTCCGCCATCGCATACCGCTCAAGGCCGATCAGGACGCGTACCGGACGCTCCTGCTCGCCCTCAGCGCCCTCCTCGCCAGCCTCCCCGTCCCGCGCGCCCGCGTCGTCCGAGCGCTGGACCGGCACCTCGGCTCCTTCGAGGGCGTCCTGGAAGACCAGGGCGTCGCCCTCGGCCAGGGCGCCCTGGATCGCGCCGTCCGGATCCGGCACCGCGCGCTGCCCCAGCGCGGCGGTCAGCGCCGGCACGTCCAGCGCCGTATGCCCCGCGAGGGCCGCCTGCTCAAGGAGCCAGACGGTGATCGCCCTGCCCCTGCGCTCGTCGTCGGGCCCGCACGCGGAGCCGAGCAGCGCCCTGGCGAACCCGTCGGCCTGCTCCGGCCGGACCCCGGCGACCCGCAGCAACTGCCAAGGGTCCGCACGCAACCGTTCATCGGCGCCCTCGCCGAGCGCGGTCACCGTCGGCGCGGCGAGCGCGGCGGGGGCGCCGCCCTCGGCGAGCACGGCGGCGACCGCTTCGACGGCCTCCCGCGCGGGCTCCGCCACCGCCGGCCGCCGCGGGCGCACGGGCTCCTGAGCGGGCGTCGGCGCGGGCCTGCGGCGCGCGGGCTCCGGCTCCCGGAAGGCGCTGGCGACGGGCTTCTCGCCGCTCTCCACGGCGCGGACGGCGGCCAGCAGATCGGCAGCCGTGCCGCTGAGCTTCGCCCCCGCCTCGATCGGCCCCTCCTTCGAGGCCTTGCGCTGCTCGATGCGCTCCCGCAACTCCCGCTGCGCGGCGATCTCCGCCTCGGCCTCGGACAGCTCGGCCTTGCCGTCGGCGGGGCTCTCGACCGAACCCTCGGCAGCATCCTCGACGGTCTCCGCAGCCCCAGCGGTCTCGGCAGCCTCAGCGGTCCCGGTGGCCTCCACGGCGGCGGTCTCGACCTCCGGTTCGCCCTCGGAGTCCCGCTCGGCCTCAACCTCGGCGTCGGTCTCGACCTCGGCCTCGGACTCCTTCGCGGCGGCGGGTTCCGTACTCACAGCGTGCTCCAGTCGTGATCGGGATAGCGGTGCACGGGCGCCGACACATCGTCGAGCGCCTGGCAGATCTCGTCAGGAAGACTAAGGGTCTCCACTGACAACGCGGCCGTGAGCTGCTGCGCGTTGCGCGCGCCGACGATCGGCGCCGTCACTCCCGGGCGGTCCCGCACCCACGCGAGGGCGACCTGGAGCGGGGTCGCCGCCAGCCCGTCGGCGGCCGTCGCGAGGGCCTCGACGATCTGCCCCGCCGCGTCGTCGAGGTAGGGCGCGACGAAGGGCGCCATGTGGTCGGAGCCGCCGCGCGAGTCGGCGGGTGTGCCGTGGCGGTACTTGCCGGTGAGCACTCCCCGGCCCAGCGGGGAGGAGGGCAGCAGACCGATGCCCAGGTCGACGGCGGCGGGCAGGACCTCGCGCTCGATGCCGCGCTGGAGCAGGGAGTACTCCATCTGCGTACTGGCGATGCGGGTGCGCGTGCCCGGCATGGCCAGCTGCCAGGTCGCGGCCTTGGCGAGCTGCCAGCCGCAGAAGTTGGAGACCCCGGCATAGCGGGCGCGGCCGCTGCTGACCGCGATGTCGAGGGCCTGCAAGGTCTCGTCCAGGGGCGTGGCCGGATCGAAGGCGTGCACCTGCCACAGGTCCACATACTCCGTGCCGAGACGGGCGAGGGAGGCGTCGAGGGCGGAGAGCAGATGGCCCCGCGAGCCGTCGAAGCGCCGCACGGGGTCGGGCACGCTGCCCGCCTTGGTGGCGATGATCAGATCGCGCCGGGGCACGAGCCGCTCGACCAGGCGGCCGAGCAGATACTCGCTCTCCCCGTCGCCGTACACATCAGCGGTGTCGACGAGGGTGCCGCCCGCCTCCCAGAACACCTTCAACAGATCGGCGGCGTCGCTCTCCTCCGTGTGGCCCCAGGTGAGGGTGCCGAGTCCGATCCGGGACACACGCAGGCCGGTCCGGCCGAGATGCCTCTGCTCCATGGGCGCTGAGATTACTGGCCGGGCCCCGGCGGCGGGTGAGCCTGTGGACAAACCGGCGACTGTGGAGAACCCGGCCACTCGTGAGGGGAACCGAGCGGCCCCTGACGGATCGGGCAGGTGCGCGCTACAGTCCCCGCACAGGGACGTTACTCATGAGTACAGCGGTTAGGGGATCGGCCATGCAGCTCGGGATCAACCTCGGTTACTGGGGCGCCGGGATGGACGCGGACAACCTCGCGGTCGCCAGGGAGGCCGACAAGCTCGGCTACGCGGTCTGCTGGGCGGCGGAGGCGTACGGCTCGGACGCCGCGACGGTGCTCTCCTGGGTGGCCGCGCAGACCGAACGCATCGACATCGGATCCGCGATCTTCCAGATCCCGGCGCGGCAGCCCGCGATGACCGCGATGACGGCCGCCACCCTCGACTCGCTCTCCGGCGGCCGGTTCCGCCTGGGCCTCGGCGTCTCGGGCCCGCAGGTCTCGGAGGGCTGGTACGGCGTGAAGTTCGACAAGCCGCTGGCCCGCACGCGCGAGTACGTCGACATCGTCCGCAAGGCGATGGCCCGCGAGCGCCTCACCCACGAGGGCGAGCACTGGACGCTGCCGCTGCCCGGCGGCCCCGGCAAGCCCCTCAAGCTGACCGTCCACCCCCAGCGCGAGCACATCCCGCTCTACATCGCCGCGATCGGCCCCAAGAACCTGGAGCAGACCGGCGAGATCGCCGACGGCGCCCTGCTGATCTTCCCGGCCGCCGAGCACCTGGAGGAGACCGCGCTGCGCCACCTGCGCGCCGGGCGCGAGAAGGCCGGCAAGACCATGGACGGCTTCGACGTCGTCCCGACGCTGCCGATCGCACTCGGCGAGGACAGCCGGATCGACACCCTCGCGGACATGTTCCGGCCCTACACCGCGCTGTACGTGGGCGGCATGGGCAGCCCCAAGCAGAACTTCTACAACCAGCTCGCGCGGCGCATGGGGTACGAGAAGGAGGCCGCCGAGATCCAGGAAAAGTACCTGGCGGGCGACAAGGACGGCGCGGCCGCCGCCATCCCGCGGCAGCTGATCGACTCGACGGCGCTGCTCGGTTCCGTGGAGCGGATCGCCGACCGGATGCAGGCCTACGCGGCGGCCGGTGTCACCACGCTCACGCTGTCGCCGGCGGGCTTCACGCTGGAGGAGCGGATCGCCGCGCTGCGGGCCGGCACCGAGGCGCTGGAGCGTGCCGGTCTGGCGTAACGCGAGAGGGAGATTTCCGCGGCCGTGGTGGGGGCTCGGGGGGTCTTCCCCGCCACGGCCGTCACGGGACACAACGCCTTACGCGGCCCCTCGGTTACGGCCTGATGGCCGCAGCCGCCGTCGTTCGTTCGGCGGAGGCGGCCGGTACATCTGTTGCTCCGGGATGAACCTCGCACTTGACTCGTTCTTCGCGAAGGTTTGCGTACAGGGACGTACCGGTGCATGGAGGTACCAGTGATGCTGTCGGCCAGAGGTGTCTTCGAGGAGATCCTCGCCCACGACGAGTCGTTCCGGCTCTTCTGCTCCATCGCCGCCAGCGGTGAGGCCCAGGGCGGCTGGGAGAACGGCCGCATCGCCGTCCTCGTCCCGGACGACGAGCACGCCCTCGTACCCAAGATCGCCCGGCACGGCGCGGACGAGGACAAGCACGGCCGGATCTTCCACGCGCTCATGAAGAAGCGCGGCCTGCGGCCCGTCGAGGTGCCGCACGAGACCGACTACACGATGCTCCTGGAGAAGCACGGCATCGGCCTCGCCCACGAACAGCTCAAGTCCGACCTGCCGCTGACCGTGCGGGACATCGTCACGTATCTCGCGCACAGCAGGGTCACCGAGCAGCGCGCCGCCGAACAGATGCGGTTGCTGCTCAAGCACTTCGCCGACCACCCGGACATCGGCCGCGCGGTGCGGATGATCTCGCACGACGAGGACAACCACCTGGCGTACTGCCACGAGGAGTTGCTGCGCTTCGCCGCAGCCGGGCACGGCCACACCATCCAGCGCACCCTGCGCGAGTGCGCGCTCGCCGAGATCCGTATCTACCGCGACGTGAGCCTCGCCGTGATGGAGCGCATGGGACACATCCTGGCCTGGCCCCACGCCAAGCGCAGGGTGCTCGCCGCGGGCATCCACACGGTGTACGCGTACGAACGCATGGGCGGCTGGCGGCGCTTGGTCTCCCTGCGACTGCCCGAGCGGCGCGACGCCCTGGGCGGCCCCGCGGCCCCGGCGCCCGAATTCGCCTAGGACCCGTCCGGGCGTGGGCTACATCCAGCCCCGGTGCTTGAACATGCGGTACAGGGCCACTTCCAGGACGGCCATCAGGATGATCACGGCCGGGTAGGTCCACGTCCAGTGCAGCTCCGGCATGTGGTCGAAGTTCATGCCGTAGACCCCCGCGATCATCGTGGGGACCGCCGCCATCGCCGCCCAGGCCGAGATCTTCCGCATGTCGTCGTTCTGCCGCACGCTCATCTGCGCCAGATGCGCGGAGAGGATGTCCGAGACCAGGCGGTCCAGGCCCTCCACCGATTCGTTGACGCGCGTCAGGTGGTCGTTGACGTCCCGGAAGAAGGGCTGCGCCGTCTCGTCCACGAAGGGCACGGCCGGCCCGAAGGGGCCCGCTCCGGAGAGGCGTGCCAGCGGCAGCGAGAGGGGGCCGGTGGCACGGCGGAATTCGAGGATCTGCCGCTTGAAGTTGTAGATCCGGGACGCCGTGTGACGCGAGCCGCCGCCGTCCGGGGAGAAGACCTCCGTCTCCAGGACCTCCAGGTCGGCCTGCAACTCGTCGGCGACCTCCAGATAGTGGTCCACGGAGGCGTCGGCGATCGAGTACAGGACCGCCGTCGGACCGTGCTTGAGCACGTCCGGATCGGCCTCCAGGCGGTGGCGCACGACGCCGAGCGGGGCGCCCTCGCCGTGGCGGACGGTCACCACGAACGAGTCGCCCATGAAGATCATGACCTCGCCGGAGGAGACGGCGTCGCTGTCCGGCTCGTACACGACCGGCTTGAGGACCACGAAGAGCGAGTCGTCGTAGACCTCCAGCTTGGGCCGCTGATGAGCCTTGAGGGCGTCCTCCACGGCCAGCGGATGCAGACCGAACTCCTCGCTGACCTTGTCGAACTCCGCCGCCGTCGGCTCATGCAGCCCGATCCAGACGAACGCCTCGTCGGAGGTCCGCGCCTCGTCGAGGGCATCGGAGAAGTCGAGAGGGCCCTCGCTGCGGCGCCCCTCGCGGTAAATGGCACAGTCGACAATCACATCGCGCATTCTTCCCGGTCACCCCAGAGGTATCACTCCCTCGGCGCTTACGCTGGACCGCATGCCCACGCTGCTCCTCGTCCGGCACGGACGCTCCACCGCCAATACCGCGGGCCTGCTCGCCGGGTGGACCCCCGGCGTGGCCCTCGACGAGCGTGGCGCCGCGCAGGCCGCCGCGCTGCCCGCCCGGCTGGCCGACGTGCCCCTCGCCGAGGTCGTCACCAGCCCTCTCCAGCGCTGCCGCGAGACCGTCGCGCCGCTGCTCGCCGCCCGCCCCGGGCTCCACGCGCACACCGAGGACCGCATCGGGGAGTGCGACTACGGCGACTGGTCGAACCGCAAGCTCGCCGAGCTGGCCGACGACCCGCTCATGCAGGTCGTACAGCAGCATCCGTCCGCCGCCGCGTTCCCCGGCGGCGAGTCCATGCGGGCCATGCAGACACGGGCCGCCGAAGCGGTGCGCGAGTGGAACGCGCGCGTGGAGCGCGAGCACGGCGAGGACGCCGTCTACCTGATGTGCTCGCACGGCGACATCATCAAGTCCCTCGTCGCGGAGGCCCTCGGGCTCCACCTAGACCTCTTCCAGCGCATCTCCGTGGAGCCCTGCTCCGTCACCGCCATCCGCTACACCCGGCTGCGCCCCTTCCTCGTACGCCTCGGGGACACCGGCGACTTCGCCTCGCTCGCCCCCCGGGAGGAGCCGCCGGGCGGCGACGCCACCGTGGGGGGCGGTGCGGGCGCACCGTGATCGTCGCCCGCAGTAGGGTGAAGCGGGCTGAAGCAGGCCCAGGTAGTTGAAGCACCCCCCTTTGCAGTCGATCCCATGGAGACAGGACGTGTCCCGTCAGGTGTTCCTCTACGACCCCCCGGAGCGTTTCGTCGCGGGAACGGTCGGGCTGCCAGGACGGCGTACGTTCTTCCTCCAGGCCTCGGCCGGCGTCCGGGTGACCAGCGTCGCCCTGGAGAAGACCCAGGTGGCCGCCCTCGCCGAACGCATGGAGGAACTGCTCGACGAGGTCGTGCGCCGCAGCGGGGGCAACGCCGCCGTACCGGCCGTGGCGCCCGCCGAGATCACCGACAGCGCGCCGCTCGACTCCCCGGTGGAGGAGGAGTTCCGCGTCGGCACGATGGCCCTCGCCTGGGACGGCGAGGAGGAGCGGATGATCGTCGAGGCGCAGGCCCTCGTCGAGCTGGACGCCGACTCCGACGACGACCTCGCCGAGGCCGAGGAGAAGCTCCTCCAGGACGAGGAGAACGGCCCGCCGATGTTGCGCGTGCGGCTCACCGGGGCCCAGGCCCGCGCCTTCGCCAAGCGCGCCCTCGACGTCGTGAACGCGGGCCGCCCGCCGTGCCCGCTGTGCAGCCTCCCGCTCGACCCGGAAGGACACGTATGCCCGCGCCAGAACGGATACCGGCGGGGAGCGTGACCGCCGACCCCGTCGCACTCCTCACCCACGGGGAGCTGACCGTGCGCGGGCAGATCCGTGAGGCCTCGAACGCGGTGCTCTATTGCACCATCGCGTACGAGGGCGAGGAAGCCGCCTGCGTCTACAAACCGGTCGCCGGGGAGCGGCCCCTGTGGGACTTCCCCGACGGCACGCTCGCCCAGCGCGAGGTCGCCGCGTACGAGGTGTCGCGGGCCACGGGCTGGGACCTCGTACCGCCCACCGTGCTGCGCGACGGCCCCTACGGCCAGGGCATGTGCCAGCTGTGGATCGAGCCCTCCGGGGACGAGGCGCTGCTCGCCCTGGTCGACGCCGACGAGCCCGACGACGGCTGGAAGGCGGTCGGCCGGGCCCAGGTCGACGAGGAGCGCACCGCGCTGCTCGTCCACGCGGACGACGCCCGGCTGCGGCGGCTCGCCGTGCTCGACGCGGTGATCAACAACGGCGACCGCAAGGGCGGCCACCTGCTGGCCGCCGGCGGACGCCTCTACGGCATCGACCACGGCGTCACCTTCCACGCCGAGGACAAGCTGCGCACGCTGCTGTGGGGG
>NZ_WMBF01000705.1:0-2414 GCF_019400875.1 Streptomyces anatolicus
GTGCTAGGGCCTGTGCGGCGGGTCAGGGTGGTGTGCGGGTGGCGGCTGATTTCTGGTGCGGGTCGGCGCGCGGTTGGGTGGCGGCGGTCTTCTGGCGCGGGTCAGCTCACGCTTGGGTGGCGGCCGCCTTCCGGCGCGGCTCAGGTCGCGGTTGGGTGACGGCCGCCTTCCGGCGCGGGTCAGCTCACGCTTGGGTGACGGCCGCCTTCCGGCGCGGGTCGCGGTTGGGTGGCGGCCGCCTTCCGGCGCGGGTCAACCCGCGCTTGAGTCGCGGCGGTCTTCCGGCGCCGGTCAACCCACGCTTGCGTGATGGCCGCCTTCCGGCGCGGGGTCAGCCCACGCTCGGGCGGTGGGCGCCTTCTGGCGCGGGTCAACCCGCGCTTGGGTGGCGGTCGCCTTCCGGCGCGGGGCAGCTGGCGTGCTGGTCCTGGGACGGCCACTGTTCGCGGGCGCGGAGGGTGGCGAGGGCGAAGGTCAGGCCTCCGGCGATGAACCAGGGGTTCCACAGGGCCAGCGTCCAGGCCCGCTGCCCCGCGCTCACCGAGCCGTCCAGGTGTGTCGTGTCGGTCAGCAGCAGCACCTTGACGCCGACGCCCCGGACCAGCAGGAGCGCGCTGACGCCCCACCCCAGCCATCTCGCCAGGAGGGCGGGAACGCCCCGCAGCCGGGGCGTGGCGAGCAGCCATGCCAGCGAGGCGCCGAGGAGGCAGAGCGCGCCCACACCCCACAGGCCGGCCAGGACGAACCACAGCGGCCGCTCGTCGGCGAGAGGTCCGGCGGAGATGCTGAGCCCGGCATCACCGCCGAGGGCCCAGTAGAAGTGCAGCCCGGCGAAGGCGGTGGCCCACAGGCACGCGATACGCCCCCACAGCGTGGCAGGCCGCCCTGCTCCCCTTCCCGTTTCCTCCGGTCGGCGTCTCACCGCCGCGCCTCACGGGCGTCGCACGTGTCGGCGCCCGCACCGCGAACCTCCCGCGGCAGCACGATGAGCGCCCTGCCCCCGGTCAGGTCGACGCGGGAGCGCGGCGGCGCGCCGTCGCTCTCGTCGTCGCGCCGCAGCAGTTCCACCCGGCGCTGCTCCAGCTCCACCGTCTTGTTGCCGTTCACGACCGCCGTGAATTCGTCGAAAGCGATGTTGGAGAGCGACCGCCCGGTGCGCCTGCGCAGCCACGGGATCAGGCCGAGACCCGTGAACCATCGCCACACGCTCTCCACCAGGGCGAACAGGGCCAGCAGACAGGTGAACGCCGGGAACGACATGAGCCAGATCGTCACGGGCGGGCCTTCGTCGGCCGCAGCACGGTTGCCATGGGATCACTGTGGTGGACCCGTGGCGCGCGGGGATCCGACCGGCGCATGATCCGCCTCCCCCGCACGGCGGAGGCCGGGGGCGGAAGCGGAGCGTCAGGGGCGGAAGTCGGCCTGGTGGTCCCGCGCCCACTGCGCGAACGTGCGGGCGGGCTTGCCAGTGACGGTCTCGACGGTGGTGGTGATCTCCGGTGCGACGCCGACGGATTCGGCGAAGGAGGCGAGGAGCGCGGGGAGCATCTGCGGCGGTACGTGCGGGAAGAGGTCGGGGCCGGCTTCTTCCGGCGGTATGTCGATGAAGCGCAGGGTGCGGCCGAGGGCGGCGCCGATGAGGTGGATCTGCTCCTCGGTGGTGAGGGCCTCGGGTCCGGTGAGGCGGTGGACGGCGCCCTTGTGGCCGTCGTCGAGGAAGGTGCGGGCGGCGACGGCCGCTATGTCGGCCTCGTGGATGGGGGCGGTGACGGCGCCGGGGAACGGGCCGCGGACGGTGTCGCCGACGCGGATCTGGGGCGCCCACTGGAGGGAGTTGGTGGCGAAGGCGTTGGGGCGCAGGAAGGTGTGGCCGAGGCCGCTCTCCGTCACGCTCGCTTCGAGTGCGGCGTGCGCGATGTAGAGGGGGTGGCTGGTGTCGGCGCCGTCCTGGACGATGCCCGAGGAGAGGACGGTGACGTGCTGGACGCCGCCCGCGCGGGCCGCGTCAAGCAGGGCGGTGGTGTGCGCGCCGACGGCCTGGAGGTGCAGGAAGAGGCCGGTGGCGCCGTCGAACAGCGGGGCGAGGTCGGCGGGTTCGGGCGTGTCGCCGGAGAGGTCGAGGCGGGCCGCCTGGGCGGCGGCGGGGAGCCCGGCGCGCTCCGGGGAGCGGGTGAGGCCGCGTACGGGGGCCTGTTCGGCGGTGAGCTGGTCGACGAGGGCGCGGCCCACGTTTCCGGTGGCTCCGGTGACGACGATCACGGGGGCTCCTTACGGTCCTGGTGGCGGCCGTGCCCAGGGGTTCCGGCCCGGCTCTTGATCGAGCCTAGGCCGGTACCGCCGGGGCCCGAATCGTCGTTTGGGACCAAGGGCGGAGCCGGGGGACGTAGGTCCCGAGGCCTACACCCCCCTGCCCC
>NZ_WMBF01000706.1:0-2403 GCF_019400875.1 Streptomyces anatolicus
CCCCCGCCCTGGTCGGCCTGTTCACCGTGGTCGCCATGACCGTCGCCGCCTGGTCCTGGGCCCCCCGGCCCGAAACCGCGGGGCACACCCGGGTGGCCGTCGTGCAGCCCGGTGTCATCAACGGGATCGCGGGCGCCGAGAAGCGCCTCGCCCGCCAGGAGACGCTGACCCGATCGCTCGCGGGGCGCGACCTGGACCTGGTCGTCTGGGGCGAGAGCAGCGTCGGCTTCGATCTGGCCGAGCGCCCCGACGTGGCCCGCCGCATCGCCGCGCTCTCCCGCGAGGTCGGCGCGCACATCCTGGTGAACGTGGACGCCCGCCGCTCCGACCTGCCCGGCATATACAAGAGTTCCGTGCTCGTGGGCCCGGACGGCCCGACCGGCGACCGCTACGACAAGATGCGTCTGGTGCCCTTCGGGGAGTACATACCGGCGCGTTCCCTGCTCGGCTGGGCCACGTCCGTCGGCAAGGCAGCGGGCGAGGACCGCAGGCGCGGCGACCGCCAGGTGGTGATGGACACGGGGCACGGCCCGCGGATCGGGCCGCTGGTCTGCTTCGAGTCGGCGTTCCCCGACATGAGCCGTCGACTCACCCGCGACGGCGCGCAGTTGCTGCTCGCCCAGTCCGCCACGTCGTCGTTCCAGAGCAGCTGGGCCCCCGAGCAGCACGCCTCGCTCGCCGCGGTCCGCGCCGCCGAGACGGGCCGCCCGATGGTGCACGCCACCCTCACCGGCGTCTCCGCGGTGTACGCCCCCGACGGCTCACGCGTCGGCGCCGGGCTCGGCACCTCGGCGAGCGCGGCGGGGGTGTACGACGTGCCGCTGGGCGAGGGGACGACGGCGTACGTCAGGTGGGGCGACTGGCCCCTGTACGGCGCGCTCCTGGTACTCGCGGCGCTCTGCGCGTCCGAAGGCACCCGGACCCTGAGGCGCCTCAGGCACCTCAGGCGCCCCGACCGCCCCGGGCACCTCAGCCGCCCTGCGTCCGAGCGGCGAGGACCACGCGCTCGCACAGCTCATGGGTCGCCAGTGCGTCCCGGGCGCTGAGCACCTTGCCCGCGCGCACGGCGTCGAGGAAGGCGAGGACGACCTGTTCGATGCCGCGCTGGCGGGCCACCGGGACCCAGTCGCCGCGCCGCCGCACGCTGGGCTGGCCCTTGTGGTCGATGACCTCGGCGAGGTTGAGCACCTGCCGCTTGGTGTCCTGCCCGGAGACCTCCAGGATCTCCTCCGTCGAACCGCTCAGCCGGTTCATCACACCGAGCGCGGTGAAGCCGTCACCGGCAAGTTGCAGCACGACGTGCTCCATCAGTCCGTCGACGACCCGGGCTCGTACACCGACGTGGTCGATCGGCCCCGGCGCCAGGAAACGCAACGTGTCCACGACGTGGATGAAGTCGTCGAGCACCAGCGTGCGCGGGTCCTCCGGCAGCCCGACGCGGTTCTTCTGCATCAGGATCAGCTCGCGCGGGTGGTCGGCGCACTGCGCGTAGGCGGGTGCGTAGCGGCGGTTGAAGCCGACGGCGAGGCTGACGCCGCGGTCCTCGGCGAGGCGCACGAGACGCTCGGAGTCGGCGAGTTCGTACGCGAGGGGCTTGTCGACGTACGTCGGTACGCCCGCCTCGATGAGCCGGGTGACGATCTCCGGGTGCACGGCGGTCGGCGCGTGCACGAACGCGGCGTCCAGGCCCTGCGCGAGCAGCGAGTCCAGGTCGGTGTGGCAGTGCGCGTCCGGGATGTGGTGGACGCCCGCGACCCGGGCGAGCGTGGCGGGCGTGCGCGTCTGGAGGTGCGGCTCGACGCCGGGCAGGGTGGTGAGGACCGGCAGGTACGCCTTTTGCGCAATGTCCCCGAGTCCGATGCAGCCGATCTTCACCACTGTCTCCCTACCGCCTACCGCTGGCCTACCGCTGTGCTGGCTCGCGACCCGGCCGCCCGCGCGGTGCGCGGGGGTGCTCGGGTCGCCGTTCCCGCAGCATACGGGGCCTGCGGCGGGCTCCAGTCGGCGATGGAGGCGAAGCCGCGCAGGATGAGGCGCGGGCCGAGTCGCGAGGCCGTCGCGACCAGGGTGTCGCGTACGGCGATGAGCGGGGCGCCCGTCAGGTGCGTGACGCGGGGGGGCGCGGGGGCCCGGCGGCGATGTCCGTGGTGCGGGGGACGCGTTCCGCGCTGTAACCGGCGGGGCCCGCCGCGAGGTCGCCGCCGGGTGCGGCGTGGTGGGCGAGCACGACGCCGCCCTCGACGGCCTGGTAGCCGCCCTGGCCGAGGCTCGGCGTCATGGCGTCACGGCGTCACGGCGTCATGGCGTCATGGCGTCGCCGACGAAGGCGCCGCGCTCACCCGTGCGGGGCATATCCCTCTTGTCCGGCCCCCAAAGGCCCCTGGACCCGGGAGAGTTGTCCGA
>NZ_WMBF01000707.1:0-2399 GCF_019400875.1 Streptomyces anatolicus
GTGCATGAGGGTGCCACCGAAGACGGCGGCAGAGGTGCCGAACACCGCACCACGCAGGAAATTGCGACGGTCCACTGATACTCCTACACCGAGAAGAGGACGATGAGTTGGCGGGCGTCGCCGACTGGTCACAGGGGACCGTAGGGGCCCTGCCCGGGCCCGGGCAGGGGCGAGTGAGCCAACTTTTTCCGGCGAGGGGGTGCACGAGCGCGGTGCGGAGGTTGCCGGTCCGGCACCAAGTGAACTGTGGGGAAATCTCCGCGACTTCATTGGCACGCGGCGTTCACGTCGTCGGGTGTGCACAGGCACCCGGGGCCGGTCGTCGGCCGTCGCGGGCGTTGTGGTGCGCCGTGGGCACGACTGCCCCCAGAAGGCTGACGGCGGATGGACCAAGGGCGGTCATGGCGGTACGGGTGCGCATGTGTGGGTGGCTCCTTCGAACGGACCGGCTGCTCCTGCCGTCCATTCACCCGGCTCCCTCCCGCTGGCGCACGTACACGGCCCCCAGATGTGCGGGCCCCGAGGCGGACCGGTGGCCCCATAGGCCTCAGTCGGACATGCCTCGGAGGCCCTTGCTGCGGGTGGCCGTCACGGCGGCGACGGTCACTAGGGCGGGGAAGACCAGCATCGCCGGTGTCGGGCTGAAGCGGGCCAGGAGGGCGCCGGCCAGGGCGGGGGCGAGCGCGGCGGCGGAGCCCGCGGCGAGCAGTACGCCGCTGACCACGCGGCCTTGCAGGTGGTCCGGGGTGACGGCGGCCTGGTGGGCGAAGAGTGCCGCGTTCGCCGTGGGCCCGAGGAAGACGGCGGCGGCCAGCGGTATCGCGCCCAGCACGCTGCCCGCGAGGAGCGTGCTCACCGCCATCAGCGCGGCGGTCGTCCAGCACAGCAGCCTCATCAGGACGGGCAGCCGCAGCCGCCGCTGCAGCGCGGGGGCCACGAGGGCGCCGAGGAAGCCGCCCAGCGCGAAGATCGTGCCGGCGAGACCCACCAGGGCCGGGGCCACGCCCGCCTGGAGCAGGGCGAGCGTCATCGCGAAGATCATGCCGGTGAAGGCCATGTTCAGCGGCGCGGCGATCACCAGCAGGGCGCGCAGGAAGGGATGGCCGAGGAGGAAGCGCAGGCCCTGCGCCACGGAGACGGCGGCGGTCTGGGCCGCCTCCCGCCGGGTCTCCTGGAGGGGCCGCCGGATGCAGACGACGGCCACGAGGGAGAGCAGGTGGCTCAGCGCGTTGCCGAGGAAGGGCAGGGCGCGGCCGAGCCCGAAGAGCAGGCCGCCGAGCGGCGGACCGGTCAGGGAGACGGCGTACGCGCGCGCCTCGTTGCGGGCAACGGCCGCGGTGAGCTGGTCGGGGCGGACCAGATTGCGTACGGAGGCGTGCTCGGCGGTGCTGAAGACGGCCGTGGCGGCGGCACCGGCGATCACCACGGCGAGGATCACCGGCAGGCTCGCGGTACCGGCCGCCACCGCCCAGCCGAGCAGCGCGTACCCGGCGAGCCGCAGCATGTCGCAGGTGATCATCAGGTGGCGCCGGTCGAGGCGGTCGGCGAGGACACCGGCCGGCAGCCGGCACAGCAGGGTGGTGACGAGTCCGGCGGTGCCGACGAGCCCGGCCTGCGCCGGGGACCCGGTCTGCTGGAGCACCAGGAGCGGCAGCGCCAGTTCGAGCATGGCGCCGCCGAGGTCGGACAGGCACTGCCCGGTCCACAGCAGGTTGAAGTCGCGGTTGCGCCACAGCCCCGGCGGCCGGTCGCCGTCCGCCGTCCCTGCCGTGCCCTCGCCGACGGCCGGCCGGCTCACACCGAATTCCCGGCGGACGCGGTCCCGGCTGCCCCGGCCCCACCGTCCGCGCCGGCCGTGCCCGTGGGCGCGGGCTCGGTCAAGCCCGTGGGGATGACCATCATTTTCGTCACGGAACCGTCATCGCCGACGACATCACGGACGTGGCGGAAACCAAGGCGGCGGCAGAGGGCGAGGCTGGCGGTGTTCTCGGCGCCGACCATGCCGTACGCCTCGCTGAGCTCGAGAGTGTCGGCGGCGTACCGGAGCAGGCCGCGTACGGTCTCGCCGCCCAGTCCCTGCCCCCAGTACGCGGGGGCGAGCGCGGTGATGAGTTCGTGGCCGTCGACGTTGCCGGTGGGCTTCACCTCGGCGTGCCCGGCGTAGGCGCCCGCGAGCCACAGGCCCCACACATCGAAGCGGCGCGTGGGGTAGACGTCGGTGAGGATGGCGCGGAACACCTCGCGCAGCTGCGGTTCGGGCACGAGGTCCTGGCCCATCCAGCGGCACACCTCTTCGTCCCGAAGGAGCGCGACGAAGTGGTCCTCGTGTTCGGGTCGGTAGGGGAGGAAGTCCAGGCGTTCGGTGCGCAGGACAGGGGTCATGGCGGCGTGCTCCGGAG
>NZ_WMBF01000708.1:0-2398 GCF_019400875.1 Streptomyces anatolicus
GTGCAACGACGCGGCCGACGCGCAGCGCGACACGGTGTGCGAGCGCCGCGACAAGCCGGTGGCCACAGGCGAACTCTCCCCCCGGGCCGCGGCGGTCGCGGCCGGGACGGCGCTGACGCTGTGCGTGCCGCTGTCGCTGTTGAGCGGCGCGGCCGCAGGAGCGGCGCACCTGGGCATGGTCGCCGCGGGATGGGCCTACAACCTGAGGCTGAAGCACACGGTGCTCTCACCGCTGCCCTATGCCACGGCCTTCGGCGCGCTGCCGGCCTTCGTCACTCTCGGCCTGCCCACCCCGTCCTGGCCCGCCTGGTGGGCGGTGACCTCGGGGGCACTGCTGGGGGTGGGGGCGCACTTGGTGAACGTCCTTCCGGATATCGAGGACGATCTCGCGACCGGTGTACGCGGAGCGCCACATCGGCTGGGCCGTCCGGCCTGCCGGTGGCTGGCCCCCTTCGCGATGCTGACGGCCGTGGGCGTGCTCGTCGCGGGGGCGCCCGGGACAGGGGGGATCCCGGAGCGGGTGCTGGCGACGGCCGCCGTGATCGTCGCTGTCGCGGGTACGACCCTGCCGTCGGGAGCGCGGAGCCGGTGGCCGTTCCGGGCGGCGATCGTGGTGTCCGGCATGGCGGTGTCACTGCTCTTGCTCCGTGGTTCCGACATGGCATGATCCCGGGCGCCCCGGATGGCAGGGCTGGTGCTGTGCGTTTCCGGTCGCCACACCTGGGGCATGGGCCCCATATGGTGGGATATCAGACGAATCCCCGGGTGCGTCTGCCCGCGCTGCGGGCCGCGTGGCTGACGCAGACATTCGTCCACTGGCCCTTCCGGCCGGAGGCCGTGCGGCCTCTGGTGCCCGAGGGCTTGACCCTGGACGAGTACGAGGGGGCCGTCTGGGTGGGACTCACGCCCTTCGTCATGGCGGATGTGCGCCCTCCCGGAACACCCAGGGCGCTGCCCGGACTTCCGGCGTTCGCGGAGACCAACCTGCGGACCTACGTCCGTCACCGGGACGGCCGGGACGGGCTGTGGTTCCTGTCCTTGGAAGTCGCCTGCCCCCTGATGGTGGCGGCCCGGGCCATCGGCGCGCCGTACCACCCGGGCACCCTCAGCGTGTCCGTGAGCGGGAACACCGTCACGTACGCGGGTTCACGGTGGGCCGACGGGGCTTCCTACCGCATGGTCGTCCGCCTCGGCGCCCCGGTCCAGGCGGCGGAGAGAGACGTCTGGATGACCGCGCGCTGGCGGGCGTACACGCGCCGGCTGGGCATGCTCTGGGAGACCCCTGTCGAGCACGAGCCGTGGCCGCTGGCGGAGGCCGCCGTCGAGGTGCTGGAGGAGACACTGACGACCGCGGCGGGCCTGCCCGCCCCTCTCGGCGATCCCGTGGTGCACTTCTCGCAAGGAGTCAGGAAGGTACGCCTCGGGCCCTCCCGACCGTCACGGTGGGCTCCCGCTGATCGCGGGCGGGCACCGCGCCGTCGTGCAGCCGAGGCACCTCAAGGTTCTACGAGCAGAGACCAGGGGGATGGAGCCGGATGAGGCCCAGCAGAGTCAGGCGGCGCCCGCTGCTGCGCTTCGAGGGATGGATCGCGGGCATGGGCACCTCGTCCGGGACCCGCATCGTGCTCGGCCACTGGTGCCGGTCGCCGTTCGGGCCGTTCAGCGATGTGATGCTCGAAAAGGCTGACGGGGAGCGGCTCTTGCTGGCCCCCACGCGGGAGACGGCGGACTTTGTCGGCGCCACCTACACCTTCGACGCCGTACGCGTAGTCCCGGTCGAGGTCAGCTCCGCCGCCGGTGCGTGGACCGTGACCGCCGGACCACTCGACTTGTGCTTCACCACCGGTCGGCGAGGGCTCCTCGGGATGCTGCTGTGTGCCGTCCCCGGCCCGCTCGCCCGTCGTCCGGCGTGGAGCGCGCTGACGGACCGGTTCGCCGGCCTGCTGCTGCCCGGGGTTCGGACCCGCGGCAGCACCATCGGGGGACGTCGTGAGTGGTACGGGGCCCGGGACCTGCGGCCGATTCCCGCGCTGTCGGCGACCTTCGAGGGCACCGATCTCGGTCCGGTGGCCGCCGTTGAACCGCCCGTGCGCTTCGGGTTCAGCTCGGTGCCGAGAGAACCTGCCCTCACCCGGGTTACCACCCTGATCGCGCTCGGCCCCGAGTAGGGGTGGCCCGGGCGCCTCGGTGTCGGCTCCCGGCGGGACACGGCTGCACGGTGCTCGGGCAGTGGTTTCGCGCGGATCGCTTTTGCTCCCCGCGTGACTGGGTCACCGGAGAACCCGCGAGTTACGACCTCGTCGGGCGCTGGCCGAACTGACCGCCGTGCGCTCCCACTGGCGCCAGGCCACCGGCCCGGCCACACCGCGCACCGCCCGCCCGGCCCGCACCCTGGCTG
>NZ_WMBF01000709.1:0-2392 GCF_019400875.1 Streptomyces anatolicus
CGCAGAAAGCGGCCACCACAACCCCCGCCCAAGGGCCGCCGCAACCGCCGGCACCAGCACCAACGACAGAACCATCGCGGAGAGCAAGATCCCCAGCGCCATCGCGAACGCCATCTGCTCACTCCCCGGACTCGTGGCGAGCGTCGCGAAGGACCCGGCCAGCACAAGCCCGGCCGTGGCGATGGCAGGCGCCGTATGCCGAACCGCACGGGCGACGGCCGCCCGCGCCGGACCGGGCCGCCGCATCTCCTCCCGGATCCGGTCGGCGATCAGGATGTTGTAGTCCGTACCCAGCGCCACCACGAAGAGGAACAGCACCAGAGGGAGCGTGAAGTTGACGCCCGGTTCGCCGAGCGCGTGCTGGAAGAGCAGCGTGGCCGCGCCGAGCGTCGCGGCGAAACAGAGACCGACGGAGAGCATGAGGACGACCGGCGCGAGCAGGCTGCGCAGGAGCAGCAGCAGGATCAGCGCGATCAGCGCGGCCGCGACCGGGAAGACGATCCTCAGATCGTGGTCGACGGCGACGGAGATGTCGGCGAAGATCGCCGCGGTCCCGCCCACGTACGCCGTCGTCCCGGCGGGCGCGAGCCGCCCGGCCACATCCCGCACCGGCCCCGAGGCCAGATCGCGGGCCCGCTGGCTCTGCGGATCGGAGGTCAGGTAGACGTCGATCCGGGCGGCACGGCGGTCCTCGCTCAGAACCGTCCGCGCCACCTTGCCCACGCCCTTGACCTGGGCGAGCCCCCGGGTGAGGCCGCTCAGCCGGTCGGCGCTGAGCGTGGCGCCGCCCCCGGCGGTGCTGCCCCCGGCGGTGCCGTCCCCGGCCGTGCCGTCCCCGACGGTGACGTAGACGCTCGTCGGATCCGACACCCCGGCGGGCAGCGCCCGAGAGATCTCCGCGGCGGTGGCCGCGGCGGAAGTGCGGTCACCGGAATCGCTCCGGCCATAGTCCATACGTATGCCCGCCATCCCCGCGCTCAGCGCGGCGAGCAGGGCGACGGCAGCCGTCAGCATGAGCAGCGGCCGCCGCGTGACCAGCGCGCCGAGGCGGGCGGCGCGGCCTCCGTCCGGCTTGTGGAGCAGCGTGCGGGAGGGCCAGAACATCTTGCGTCCGGCGGCCGCGAGCAGCGCGGGCAGCAGAGTGAGGCTGCCGACCAGCATCACAAGGACCGCGGCGGCGATGGCCGGGCCCAGCGAGCGGAACTGCCCGAAGGTCGCGAGGCCCAGCGTGGCGAACGCGGCCACGATGGTCAGCGCCGCCGAGGTGATCGCGGTACCCACCCGGGCGGACACCTGCGCGGCCGCCTCGCGGGCGGACTGTTCGGGCCGCTCGCGCAGGTGCTCGCGGAAGCGGAAGAGCAGGAACAGCAGATAGTCGATGCCGATGCCGAGCAGGACGACGTTGATCAGGTCCGGCGTACTCGCGTCGAGCTTGTGGCCGGTGAGCAGTGCGGCGCCCACGACGGCCCCCGCCGCCACGCCGCCGATGACGGCGACCGCGAGCAGCGGCAGCACGGCCGCCAGCACGCTGCGGAACACCAGCACGTTGAGCAGGATGATGAACCCCATGACGAGGGCGCTGCCGACCTTCGACGCGGTCTCGTGGGAGTCGGTGGTGTCGACGGTCTCGGCGAGGCTCCCGGTGAAGCCCGTACGCAGACCTGCCTCCGCGAACTGCGTCCGTGCGGCGTCACGGAAGGCCCGGTACACGCCCTGGACCCCCTTGTCCGAGGGGTTTCCGATGAGTTGGACGGAGAGCAGTTGGAAACTCCGGTCGGGCGCTGTCATCGCGGGGGCGACCCGGGGCGTCTGGGAGCGGTCCGGGACCATGAAATCGGGGAGGTCGTCCTCCCTCGGCATGGCCACCCGGCGCTGGCCCAGCTGCTTCGCCTCGGCACCGACCCGCTTCCGGTCGGCGGCGGTGAGCGCCTCGCCGTCGGACCGGCCGACCAGCATCGTCACCGTCGTGGCGTCGGGCTTCTCGCCGAACTGCTCCTGGGCGATGTTCAGTGCGGCGGCCGAGTCGTACTCACGGGGCAGGAAGTCCCCGGTCCGGTGCTGGGTGACGCGGGCGGTCAGCGTCGGGGCGAGGGCGCTCAGCGCGACGGCCAGCATCACCCAGACGACGATGACCTTCCACGGGTGTCTGGTGGAGTATCCGGTCAGGGCGCGGATCACGATGTCCTCCGGCGGACGGAACGGGCAGCGGACGGAACGGCTGCGGATGGAACGGCTGCGGATGGAACGGCTGCGGATGGAAGGGGCTGCCAACGGAGCAGGCCGCCGACGTCTGCCGGGAAGGGGCTCCCGGCCGGTCTCAAGACCATCACCGGGAGGGGGCGCCGGGCGTCGTGGCAGCGGATGATCCGGACCGGGGCCCAGGGTCCTACCC
>NZ_WMBF01000710.1:0-2377 GCF_019400875.1 Streptomyces anatolicus
AAGGAGACCTCATGAAGATCACGTATCTGCTCGGCTGGGGCGACGAGATGGGCGGCACCGAGCTGGCCACCTACACCCAGGCCAAGCACCTCGCCGAGCGCCCCGGCATCGAGGCCGAGGTCGTCTCCGTCTTCCGGACCCGCGCCGAGCCGTTCTTCGCCGAGGCGCGCGACCTGCCCGTCCGCTACCTCGTGGACCGCACCACGACCCCCGAACGGCCGGTGCGGGAGAGCGAGCTGGACGACGCCGCGTGCCGCACCCTCGCCGCGCTGCCCAGCGAGCTGATCAAGCCCGCCTGGGAGGACACCTTCGACCGGCTCTCCGACATCGAGCTGACCGCCGCGCTCACCGCCCTCGACACCGACGTCCTCGTCACCACCACACCCGCGCTGCTCGCCGCCGCCGTGGCGCTGGTGCCCGCGCGCGTCGTCACCGTCCACCAGGAGCACCGCCCCACCCAGCGCCGAGGCCCCTCCGGCGAACCCCTGCTCCTGCACGCCCCCCGCCTGGACGCCCTGGTCACGCTCACCGAACGCACCCGCGACTGGATCGCCGAGTCCCTGGGGGCCACCGCCCCCGAGCTGGCCGTCATCCCGAACGCCGTACCGGACGGCTTCCGGCCGCGCGCCGACGGCGAGAGCAAGGTCATCGTCATGGCGGCGCGGCTGACCGGCGAGAAGCGCGTCGACCACGCCGTCCGCGCCTTCGCCCAGGTCGCCGACGCGCACCCGGGCTGGACGCTGCGGATCTTCGGCAGCGGCCACCGCGAACGGCATCTGCGCCGCCTCGTCGACGGGTTCGGCCTGCACGACCGGGTCGAACTGCTCGGTCCCTGCCAGGACATGGCCGCCGAGTGGGCCAAGGCGGGGCTGAGCCTGATGACCGCAGGGCACAACGAGGCGTTCCCGCTGGTGCTCCTCGAAGCGCTCGCCGCCGGAGTGCCCGTCGTCGCGTACGACGTGCTGACCGGGCCCGCCGAGATCGTGCGGCACCGCGTCGACGGGCTCCTCGTGCCGCCCGGTGAGGTCGCTGAACTGGCCCGCTCCATGGACGAGTTGATGGGCGACGACGCCACCCGGCGCGCCTACGCCCGTGCCGCCCGCGAAGGCGTCTACGCCCGCTTCTCCTCGGCGGACGTCACCGCCCGCTGGGAGGAGCTGTACACCCGGCTCGTGGCGGAACGCGAGCGGCCCCGGCGGCTGCGCGGGCGCGCGGACCGCGTCGCCCTCGGTGTCGCCTCCGGCGGCTGCGGCTTCCGGCCCACCGCCCCGCACACCTTCGACGCCTCGGCCGCCGCCGACGAGCGGGCCCGCGAGGACGAGATCATCGCCGCCGACACCACGGGCCGCGTGATCCGCTCGGTGGGTCGCCTCGCCGAGCGCCGCGACGACGTGCTCGCCCCGCGCATGGCGGAGTGGAACCTGCGGCTCACCGCGTCCGCCCTGGAAGCGCAGGACGTGCCCTACGTCCTCGTCCGCACCCCCGACGGCACCGCGCACACGCTGGCCGTGGCCGCCGACGACCGGAGCCGCGCCCTGAAGGCCCTGGCGGGGGCGTTGCGCGGGCAGCCCGTTTACGCCGAACTCGTCAACCCGCGCGACGCGGCGCCCGGCGCCGTCCTCGCCGAACGCCTCGACTCCATCGGCGAGTTGTCCGGCGTGAAGATCTTCAAGCCGGTGACCACGACGACGCTGTCGCTGCGGCACGGCGCGGGCCTCGCCTGCACGGTGGCGTTCTGGCCCCGGACCGTCCAGAGCGCGTCCGGGGCGGCCGACGGCTTCCGCGCGCCCTTCGGGACGACGCTCGCCGGCGCGGAGCTGCCCTCGCTCACCCCGACGGCGACCCTGCGGGTGGCGGAGCGCGACTACCCCACCCTCCAGGTGTTCACCGAACTCCTCGTCAAGGACGTGGACTTCCCCATCGACGCCGTCTACACCTGGGTCGACGACTCCGACCCCGAGTGGCGCGCCCTTCGCGACGCGGCCCGTGGCGGCGGCCGGCAGGAGTCGGCGGACGACGGCGCGGTGCGCTACCGCAACCGCGACGAGCTGCGCTTCAGCCTGCGCTCCCTGGCGATGTACGCGCCGTGGATCCGGCATGTGTACCTGGTCACGGCGGGGCAGGTCCCCGACTGGCTCGACCGCGACCACCCGGGCCTGACCGTCGTGGACCACCGCGAGCTGTTCGCCGAGCCCGACGCGTGCCTGCCGACCTTCAACTCGCACTCCATCGAGTCCCAGCTGCACCGGATCGAGGGCCTGTCGGAGCACTTCCTGTACTTCAACGACGACATGTTCCTCGGCCGCCCCACCACCCCGGACACCTTCTTCCTCAGCAACGGCCTGGCCCGCTTCTTCTGGTCGTCGGCGTCCGTGCC
>NZ_WMBF01000711.1:0-2369 GCF_019400875.1 Streptomyces anatolicus
CCGTGCACGCCGCGCAGACCATCGTCGCGCCCGTGAACCAGCCGCCGTACGGCCAGCAGCCGCAGCCCCCGCAACAGCAGCCCCCGCAGCAGCCGCAGTACGGACAGGTGCCGGGCCAGCAGCATGCCCCCGGCCAGAGCGCGCCGCTTCCGCCGGGCTACGGCCAGCCGCCGCAGGCCCCGATGCCTCCCGGTTACGGCCAGCAGCCCGCCGCCCCCATGCCACCCGGCTACGGCCAGCAGCCCCCGAGCGGACAGTTTCCCGGACAGCCCCCGGCCCCGCATGGAGCCCCGCAGGGCGCCGCTCCCCAGGGCGCCGGTGTCGCCGCCGCTCTCCAGAAGTACCGCGAGGCGCCCACCGGCCAGCGCTGGACGCAGCAGAACGAGAAGCTGATCCGCGTCGACCTCGGCGTCGCCGACCAGCCGATCCTCGCCCGCCAGGGCAGCATGGTGCTCTACCAGGGCAAGGTCGAATTCGGCTACAAGGGCGCGGGCTTCGCCGGCCGCATCGTCGGCAACGCCACCGGCCAGGAGATGCAGCTGATGCGCTGCTCCGGCCGCGGCCAGGTCTTCCTCGCCGAGGAAGGCACCCACCTGCACCCCATCGAACTCCAGGGCGACGCGATCTGTGTCTCCGCGGAGAACGTCCTCGCCTTTGACGAGACCCTCCAGCACGAGGTGCGCAGGATCGAGGGCCACGGCATCCCCGGCGGCGCGCTGTTCGTCATGCAGTTCCAGGGCACCGGCACCGTCATCGTGAAGACCCACGGCGTGCCCGTCGTGCTGCCCGTCACGCCGACGACGTTCGCCGACTGCCACGCCGTCGTCGCCTGGTCGGCCGCCGCCCAGGCGATCGTTTCCAGCCAGGTACGGATGCGCAGCAACGCCTACGCGGGCTCCACGGGGGAGAGCGTGAACCTCCAGTTCCGTGGCGCGCCCGGCAATTTCATCGTCGTCCAGCCGTACGAGGTCTGAGGGAGCCCGTCATGAATCAGCAGCTCGCGGGCTTTGCTCCCGCACCCGTCGCCGCCCGCATGGAGAACCACGGCCACCACATGGTCAAGGTGGCCATGCAGACCGGCAACGACCTCCTCGCGCGCGTGGGCTCGATGGTCGCCTACGAAGGGTTCGTGCAGTACGAGCCGAACCCGCCCGCCGTCCGCCAGGTCGCACGCGAGTGGATGACCGGCGAGGGCGCGCCCTTGATGAAGTGCTCCGGAGACGGCCTGCTCTACCTCGCCGACTACGGAGCGGACGTCGTCGTCATCAACCTGGCGGGCGACTCCCTCTCGGTGAACGGCACCAACCTCCTCGCCTTCGACGCGTCCCTCCAGTGGGGCGTCGAACGGGTCAAGGGCCTCGCCAAGTTCGCCGGACAGGGCCTTTGGAACATCAAGATCTCCGGTCAGGGCTGGGTCGCGCTGACCTCACGCGGCACCCCGATCGTCGTCGACTGCGGTCGCGGCGAGGACGAGACGTACGTCGACCCGGACGCCCTGATCGCCTGGTCCCCGAACCTGAAGGTGAAGGGCAAGCGCAGCTTCAAGGCCGGCTCCCTCATCGGGCGCGGCAGCGGAGAGGCCTACCAGATGGGCTTCTCCGGAGAGGGCATCGTCGTCGTACAGCCCAGCGAGGACAGCACCGACCGTCTCCGAGCACGGGGCTGAGGGGGAGCAACACACCATGCAGAGCCCACTTTTCGCGCACGCCGAGCAGCAGACCCAGGAGCGCTACTGCGTACAGAACCCGCAGCTGCTGCGGGTCGCCCTGCAGGGGCACGACGACGTCCTGGCCCGCAAGGGCGCCATGGTCGCCTACCAGGGGCTGATCGAGTTCGACGCCGAGTACCAGAGCCAGGGCAACCAGCATGCCCGCGCGCACACCGGTGAGGGCCTGGACCTGATGCGCTGCCACGGGCAGGGCACCGTCTACCTCGCCAACCTCGCCCAGTACATCCACGTGGTGGATGTCGACCAGGACGGTCTGACCGTGGACAGCAGCTATGTCCTCGCGATGGACTCGTCGCTGACCCACCAGGTCATCGCCGTGGACAGCCAGTACGGCATCTCCGGCTCCGGCAAGTACCAGCTCAACATCTCCGGGCGCGGCAAGGTCGCCCTGATGACGTCAGGCCAGCCGCTGATGCTCCAGGTCACGCCCGACCGGTACGTCAACGCGGACGCGGACGCCATCGTCGCCTGGTCCAACGGGCTGCGCGTGCAGATGCAGGCCCAGACCCACTCCTCGGGCGTCTGGCGGCGCCGTGGCAACACCGGCGAGGGCTGGGAGCTGAGCTTCATGGGGCAGGGTGACGCGCTCGTCCAGCCCAGCGAGATGCTGCCGCCGCAGAACGCGGATGTCGGGCGGGGC
>NZ_WMBF01000712.1:0-2366 GCF_019400875.1 Streptomyces anatolicus
GGTCGGATGTCAGAGCTTGGCCAGCTTCGAGTAGGGACTCAGGAACCGTCCCTGACGGCCCGCGAAGTCGATGACGACCGCGTCCTCTCCCTCGACGCCGACGATCCTCCCGAGACCGTACTGGTCGTGGGAGACACGATCACCCACGGCGAACTTCTCTACGGGTGGGGCGGGCGGAGCGGGCACGTTGAAGGGACTGTTCGGCAGGTGGCGGCGCGAGCCGGCGGGCCTCGTCATATTGGAAGTATGCGCCCCCGGACACCCCCCGCACCATGCTCCGACCTCACACCGCCCTCACATCGGTATGGAACAGACACACAAACCCCAGCCGCGGCAGCGTATCCGGCGCCTCGGGCAACCCGAAAGGGGGACGGAAAATACGTACCGTACCCTTTCGGCCACTCACCGCGACGGAGGGCTCAGTCGGCCCAGGGCCAGTCGGCGTCCCGGCCCGCCTCAAGGAGCCCCACCATGCGGAACGCCGCGTCCGAGAGGCCGGCGAAGACATGGCGGTTCCCTGTGCCGGAGGCGCCGTGGCCCGCGCGGTAGCCCGCAAGGTTCCAGGTGTAGACGGGTACGTCGGCCGGGATCTGCTCGGTCGGGCCGCCCCGGTGGTCGTAGGCCGCCTGCTCGTCGGTGACGATCAGCACCCGGTCGTGCGCGCGGTAGAAGCGGCGTACCGCCGCGGTGGTGTTCGTGCCGCCGAGGTCGCCGAAGCGGTCGAGCACCTTCAGGACGGACTCCCCTGTGCGGTATGTCACCTGCGCGCTGCCCGTACCGAACTGCACGAGGTCCGCGTCGGCGGCCCGCAGCGCAAGGGCGGTGCCGAAGATCGCGGCCGCGTCGGCGCGGTTGAGCTGTGAGCCGCCCGAGAGCCGTGACCACATCGAACCGGAGCGGTCGACCAGGATGAGCGTGCGTCCGGGCAGCGAGGGCACGTTCGCCAGCGAGTGGCCGAGCGCCTTCTCCAGCGGGTAGGCCCAGCGCAGCGACGGCGCGTGCTGGTGGGCGGCGAGGAAGCGGAAGGGGAACTGCCGCGACTTCGCGATGGTCTCGGGGTCGGCGAGCCGGGCCGCGACACTCGCCGCGACCTCGTCGCCGACCCCCGCCTCGTCGAAGTTGCGCAGATTGCGGACGAGCGCCATGGCGCCCATCGACGGGATGACGGCCTCCCAAGCGGCCTTGTCCATCGGACCCTGGAGCCAGCCCGCCAGCGCCTCCCAGGTGATGCCCGCGGCGGCCAGCCGCTCGGCGCCGCCCTCCGCGGTGACCACCGCGCGCCGCTCGGCGACGGGCAGCGCCATCAGCTCCCGGTGCGCGGCGAGCACGCGCGCGCCCGCGGGCGGCACGGCCGTCTCCGGGTGGTGGCGCCGGTCGAGTGCGTACTGGAACAGGTCGCCCTGCCACGGCTTGGCCGGGTCGGGCGCCGCGTGCACGAGGTTGAGGATGTCGCCGAAGCGGTAGCCCTTGGACGCCGTGTCGTACTTCAGGAGCGACTTCTCGCTGTAGAGGCGGCGTACGGCGTCGGCGATGCCGCGCTTGACGGGCTTGGGGATGTTCCGGCCGTAGGTGGCCGTCCAGTAGCCGAGGAACTCGCCGGGTTCGTCGGGGCGGCGCAGCACGGAGGCGACGACCTGGCGGTTGGCCGGGCCCTCGGTGGCCCCCGCGTCGAGGCGCGCCTTGACGTACTCGGCGGCGCCGACGAGGGAGGCGGTGCGCATGTTGCCGTCGCCGCGCAGCCAGCCGAGCAGGCCCGCGGTCCACCGGGGGTCCTCGACGGCGAGGCGGCGCACGAGCGCGGCGAAGCGGTCGTCGCGGGCGCCGCCGTCCTCGTAGAAGGTCTGCTGCGAGACGAAGTTGGCGACGGCGAGCAGGAACAGTTCGGAGCGCGGGTCGCGCAGGTGTCCCGTGCCGCCCTCGTAGGTGCGTGTGGTGTCGCCGGTCGACGTCACCGGCGAGGAGACGCGCGCCTTGGCGGACTTGGTGTTGAAGCGTGCCATGAGAATTCCCCCGAATTCGTGTCACATATCGGTACGGGGGGAGGCAGGCGGCAGGAGTGTGCCCGAGTTCGGAAGCGACGACGGACTTGTGTCGGATGCTCTACCCATTGAGCTACACCGACCCGAAGTCGATGACGGGACTTGAACCCGCAACCCTCTGAGCCGTGAAGTAACCGTTGTCTGCGCACCGGGCACACACCTGCTGATGCCTCCCGAGATCTAAGGGGCGGCGGCGTGATTTCTTGGAAGGAAGTAGCCGCAGCCGGCGCACCGGGAGGTACGGAGGGAACTCTAGGAGAGCGAACCGGCCGAGCACCAAGGGTTTTTCCGCTTCCCCTGGGCTCCCCCCTCGGCCCCCTCCTGGGT
>NZ_WMBF01000075.1:0-20639 GCF_019400875.1 Streptomyces anatolicus
GGGCAGTTGCGACGCCAGAGGCCATCGCGGCATCGGGGGCCACTGCGACGCCGGGCGCCGCTGCGGCGGGGGAAGCCGAAGCCGCACGGGCGGTCGCGGCGACACGGGCCGCCGGTATTCGCTCGTCCACGGCCACATCCGCGGGCTGCGCCGCAGACGCTTCCGCGGACTCAAGAGCAGGCTCGCCAGCGGGCTCAAAGCCAGGCTCGGCAGCGCGCTCAACGGCAGGCTCACGCACGGGCTCAGCGGCAGGCGCCGGGGCGGGCTCAGCGGCAGGCGCCGGGGCGGACGCGGGCGACTCGGCCCTGCCCAGGGGACGTATCGAGGCCGGCCGACGCGCGTCGACCCCCTCCGGCACGTCGGCGCCGGGCTGCTGCTGCCCTTCCTCCGGCCGCTTGGGCGGCCTGCGCGGGGTGAACCAGCCGCCCCCACCGCCGGAAGTGCCGTCGTCCCCCGACGTGGTGGTCGGAGCGTCCATGCTGTGCCTCGCCTCGAACATCTCTCGATCGGTCTGTGCGCTTCCTGCCGGAAGCCGTCTGCTTTCCCCGCTCTGCCTTGTTGACTGATCCGGCCACATTGAACCTTGGATTCCAGAACTACGGACAAGTAGGTTGAAAATGTGACATTGGCCGCAGTCGTCTCACCGCAGCATCCCATTCACAGCCGCCGCGTCGACGCATAACAAGAAGTACCGGCTCTGGATCTCCGCACCCCGTTAAGCTTCGTGACTTGCGTGCGTGCCCCCCAGAGTGTGCTGGACCACACCCGGCACGAACCGGGGTCGACCATACCGGCCGCCGCCTGACACACAAGCCCCCTTCCCATCCTTGGGAATTCAACGCGCTCACCTGCCAATTGCCTCAATTGGCGGGCTTGCCGCACCAATTCGTACGCCTTACGCGGGTCCGCCCGACATAGGACAGGCGCACGGCCGGGACCGCGATGTACGCCGAGGCTAGTACCCACGGTTACTCCCGCTGTCAGACGCCCTGGCCCTCCTCGGTTGGCACCGTGTTTCACGTGAAACTAAGCCGCCCCGCCCGCCGGGCCACCCTGGTCGTCCATGTAGTCGGCGCAGCCTGCTGGCTCGGGCTCACGCTCGGGCTCGTCGCTCTCGCCCTCACCGCGATCACGACCGACTCCGCCACGGCCACCGAGGCCGCCGTCCGCTCGATGAAGGTCTTCGCGGACTGGCTGGTGCTCCCCCTCGCCCTGCTCACCCTGGTGAGCGGGCTCCTGCTGTCCCTGGGCACGCAGTGGGGACTCGCCAGGCACCGCTGGGTCTATACGAAGTTCTGGCTGACCCTGGCCACCACGACCGCGTGGGTCTTCGCCCTGCGCCCCGGCATCGACGACTCGGTCGCGACGGTCACCGCAGGCCACCCCATCACCGACACGGCCGACCTGATCGCCGGCCCTCTCGTCTCACTCGGCGCATACCTGTTCATGACGGTCCTGTCGGTGCTCAAGCCCTGGGGGCTCACCCGACGCGGCCGGAAGCAGCGCGATCAAAAGCGACGTGCTTCTGCCCACAAACGGGTGGACGCCGAGGACGTACGTCAGACAGCCTGACCAGAGTGTCGACACCTTCCCTCTCCGCACTCCCCGTCCGCCGACTCACCCCCCGCGATCTGACGTCCTGCGCCGATCTGTCCGAGGACCGGGGCTGGCCCCGTGAGGAACACAAATGGGGTCTCCTGCTGTCGGCCGGAACCGGCTACGGCATCGACGACCCCGACGGCCACGGCCTCATCGGTGTCTACGTAGTGACCCGGTACGGCCCGCAGGAGCGCCCCGGCCTCGCGGCGATCGGCATGGTCCTCGTCGCCGAGCGGTACGCCCGCCAGGGCATCGGCCGCCGTCTGATGCAGTACGCCATCGAGCAGGCGGCGGCCATCCCGATGACCCTCCACGCGACACCCAACGGCCGCCCCCTCTACGAACAGCTCGGCTTCAAGGCGGTCGGCCGCGCCGAGATGGTCCGCGGCCACCTCACTCCCGCGGGCCCGCTCCCCGGCATCGCCACCCGCCCGGCCACCGCCGAGGATCTGACCGCCATCCTGCGGCTCGACACCGCGGTCTTCGGGCACGACCGGACGCATGTGATCACCCGGCTTCCCGCCTTCACCGACCAGCTCCGGGTCGCGATGGCCGACGGCGAGATCATCGGATACGCGGGGGCCTGGCCGAACATGGAGACCCATGTCGTCGGCCCGCTCATCGCCCGCGACACGGAGACCGCGAAGGCACTCATCGCCTCGCTCGCTGCTCACACCGACCGTCCGCTGCGCACCGACATCGACGTACGGCACGAAGAGCTGCTGGCCTGGGTGAAGGCGAGCGGCCTCGAATCCATCGCCTTCAACACGGTGATGACCTACGGCACGCCCGAGCTGCCCGGCGACTGGACCCGACGCTTCGCACCGCTGACGGTGGCAGCCGGCTGACGCCGCCACGCGGCTCGTACGCCTCCGTATACCTGGGGACGAGCGTTATCCGACGCTCTCCAGGGCAGCCACCGCGAAGGCGTGGTCCTGTTCGGGCGCACCGCCGCCGACGCCGATCGCGCCGATCAGGCGGCCGTCGCGGTGGACCGGCACACCGCCCGCGATGAAGAGCAGCGGCCGGTCGAGGGCGGTGGGCAGGGTGTGGAAGAGGCCGCCGGGCTGGACGGCGTCGACCAGGTCGGCGGTCGGGGCGTTCAGCTGAAGGGCGGTGTAGGCCTTGCGGGTGCTGGTCTCGCCGGAGATCAGCACGGCCCGGTCGTCGCGCCGGAAGGCGAGGAGGTGGCCGCCCGCGTCGAGGACGGTGACGCTGACTGTGACGTCGGCGGCCTCGGCGGCGCGGCGGGCCGCGGTGACGAGGGCTTCGGCGTCCTCGATGGTCAGCGGGGCGACGGCGGTGTTGGTGCTCATGAGGGGGTTCTCCTTGCGGGGTGGTGCTGGGTGAGTCGGGGGAGAGGTCAGTGATGGACGGGCGTGGCCTGCTCGACAGGTGCCGCGCCGGCAACGACGAGGCTCGGGGCGGTCCTGCCGGAGCGGCGCTCCAGCGCGGCCGAGAGGATCGCCAGGACGAGAGCGGACGCCGCGAGGGCGGCACCAACCCAGTTCGGGGCGGTGTAGCCGAGGCCCGCGGCGATGACGATGCCGCCGAGCCAGGCCGCGAGGGCGTTGCCGAGGTTGAAGGCGCCGATGTTGACGGCCGAGGCGAGGGTGGGGGCGCCGGAGGCCTGGTCGAGGACGCGCTTCTGCAGCGGCGGTACGGTCGCGAAGCCCAGCGCGCCGACCAGCGCGATGGTCACGGCGGCCGCGATCTTGTTGTGCGCGGTGAGCGTGAAGAGGGCGAGCACGACGGCCAGGGCGCCCAGTGAGATGTAGAGCAGCGGCATCAGCGCGCGGTCCGCGAACTTCCCGCCGATGAGGTTGCCGGCGACCATGCCGACGCCGAACAGGACGAGCAGCCAGGTCACGGAGGAGTCCGCGTATCCGGCGACGTCCGTCATCATCGGCGCCAGGTAGGTGACGGCTGCGAAGACTCCGCCGAAGCCGAGGACCGTCATCGCCATGGCCAGGAGCACCTGTACGTTGCGGAAGGCGGCCAGTTCGTGGCGGAGCCGCACGCCCTCGGGCTTGGGCAGGTCCGGGACGAGCTTGGCGACGCCCGCGAGGCCGAGGACGCCGAGCGCCGCCACGATCGTGAAGGTCATCCGCCAGCCGAGGGTCTGCCCGACGAAGGTGCCGAGCGGCACACCGACCACGTTGGCCACGGTCAGGCCCGTGAACATCATGGCGATCGCGCCGGCCTTCTTCTCGGGGGCGACCAGCTCGGCGGCGACGACCGAGCCGATACCGAAGAAGGCGCCGTGGGCGAGGGACGCGACGACCCGGCCCGCCAGCATCACGCCGAAGACGGGCGCGACGGCGGAGAGCAGATTGCCCGCGATGAACAGGCCCATCAGCAGCATCAGCATCCGCTTGCGCGAGATCTTGGTGCCGAGGACGGTCATCAGCGGGGCGCCGAGAACGACACCGAGGGCGTAGCCGGTCACGAGAAAGCCGGCCGTGGGGATGGAGACGCCGAAGTCACCCGCGACCTCGGGGAGGAGCCCCATGATCACGAACTCGGTGGTCCCGATCCCGAAGGCCCCGATCGCGAGGGCCAGTAGCGCGAGAGGCATGGATCTACCTTCCAGACGATTGCAGGTGCGCTTAACGTGCGTCCACAATAATTGCAGACGCTGGTTAATTGCAAACGCCGGATATTGCGTGTGTGGACTATCCTGGGACGCAGTCACTCCGGGACGGAGGAAACAAGAGCCATGACAGCGACGGATCCCGCACTCACCGCCCTTGCCCAGGGCTGGTGCGCGCTCTCCCTGCTCCACGGGCGGATCGAGACCCACATCGAGCGCGCCCTCCAGGCCAAGCACGGCCTGAGCGTGCGCGAGTACTCCCTGCTCGACGTCCTGAGCCGCCAGCACGACGGCGAGGGCGGCCATCTGCAGATGCGGCAGGTCGCCGATGCCGTGGTGCTCAGCCAGAGCGCCACCACCCGGCTGGTCACCCGCCTCGAGGACCGCGGGCTGCTCTCGCGCTATCTGTGCCCCACCGACCGTCGCGGCATCTACACGGACGTGAGCGAGGCCGGGGCCACGCTCCTCGATGAGGCACGCCCCACCAACGACGCGGCACTGCGTGAGGCGCTCGACGAAGCGGCGCGCGATCCCGAACTCGCGCCGCTGGTCAGGGCCGTCGAAACCCTGCGTGTCCCCGCCTAGGCTGGGAAACGCCGCGCCTCCCCGCCTAGGCTGCGGCCATGGGAGATCTTGAGATACGCCCCGCCGTCGCCGACGACCTGCCCGCCATCGTGGGCATGCTCGCCGACGACCCGCTGGGCGCCACACGCGAGTCGCCGGACGACCTCACCCCGTACGTCACCGCGTTCCAGCGGCTGGCCGATGACCCGAACCAGCACCTGGTCGTCGCCGTACGCGAGGGGCGCGTGGTCGGCACGCTCCAGCTCACGATCGTTCCAGGGCTCTCCCGCAAGGGTGCCACTCGCTCGATCATCGAGGGCGTCCGTGTGCACGCCGACGAGCGCGGCAGCGGGCTCGGGACACGGTTCATCGAGTGGGCTGTCGAGGAATCCCGGCGCCAGGGCTGCCAGTTGGTGCAGCTGACCTCCGACGCCACCCGTACCGACGCCCACCGTTTCTATGAACGGCTCGGATTCACCGCTTCGCATCTGGGCTTCAAGCTCCAGCTCTGAGGCGGTACTTGACGGGTCGGTCAACCGGCCCGGTACTTGACGGGTCGGCTGACCGGCCCGGTACTTGACGGGTCGGCTGACCGGCCCGGTACTTGACGGGTCGGCTGACCGACCGGGGCGAAGACGGGCGAGAGGCACTGTTTCACGTGAAACAGTGCCTCTAGTGTCCTCTCGTGCCTGTTTCACGTGAAACAGGCACCCTCGTCACCGGCTGCTAGAAGGCACGCCACCCCTGCGGATCCACCCCACCAGGAACAGGCGCTCCCTCGTCGTACGGCTGCCGCGTGAAGACGAACGACCCCAGGTCGAGATGGCTCACCGTGCCGTCCGGTCGCCGCACCGCCCGCAGCAGTTCTCCTGCGTAGTAGCCATCGAGCCCTGTCCAGGTGCCGTCGCCGTTGGCCCGGAACCGCGCCGATCGGCCCGCGCCGGACAGCGGGCCGATGGAGACGGCACCGTCGGCCTGGAGCCGGAGCGCGAGCACCTGAGTGCCCCAGTACCAGGGCCCGGTCAACTCCAGGACCTTCTCGTCGACTTCAGTGAGCGGACGCCACGGCTCGGGGATACGCGGCTCGGCCTCCGTCACGATCTTCACCAGGTCCGCGGCCAGGCCCGCGACCAGCGGCCCTGAGGTGCAGTTGGCGAGGGCGACCGCGGCCACCCCCTCGCGCTCGCTCACCCACAGACCGGCCAGGAAGCCCGGGAGCGAACCGGTGTGCCCGGCCAGGCTCAGCCCCTCCCAGCGCAGCAGGTCCATTCCGAGGCCGTAAGTCCTGTCCCAGCTCTCCGCCTGCGAGGGCGCCGACGGCGTCCGCATCTCCCGTACGGACTCCGCACCGAGGACCCGCTCATCGCCCTTCATGAGGAAACATGCAAAGCGCGCCAGGTCCGCCGCCGTGGACCACAGCTGGCCTGCCGGGGCCATCAGCCCCAGGTCCTCCGTGGGCTCCGGCATCATCACGTCCGCCCACGGATGCACGGCCCACCCGCCCGCGTGCGGGGCCTTGGGCTGTGCGCTCGTGCGGCTCAGCCCGAGCGGTTCCAGCACCTCGCGGCGCAGCACCTCCTCCCAAGGGGCGCCCCGCAGCGCCTCCACCAGCGAACCGAGCAACGTATAGCCAGGGTTGGAGTAGTGGAAGCGGCGGCCGGCGGGGTGCTTGAAAGGTTCGTCACCGAGGACGTCGGCGAGTTCGGGGCGGCTCGCCCCTGGAGTGCGTTCCCACCACTCACCCGGTGTCTCGGCCGCCAACCCGCCGGTGTGCGAGAGGAGTTCGCCGATCGTGGCCTCTCCCGCGCCGGTCCCCGGCAGGTGCTTCTCCAGCGGGTCCGCCAGGTCCAGCAGGCCCTCGTCCCGCAGCCGCATCACCAGGACGGCGGTGAAGGTCTTGGTGAGGGAGCCGACGCGGTACTGCACGTGCTCGTCCGGCGCGTGCCCGTCCACCATGCTGCGGCCGGCGCTCCACACCATCTCGCCGTCCCGGGCCACCGAGGCCACCAGCGAGGGCGCCCGCCCCTCCGCCTGGGCGGTCGCGACGCGGTGCAGCAGGGCCCGGCGAGTGGCGGGGAGCAATTCTTCGTGGGTCGTCATGGGACCAGTTCACCTGCGAGGTGTCCGCGCGTCGAGTGAATTCAGATGTGTTGCCCGCGCTGTCACGGCGGCTACTTCGGGTCGCGGTTGAACTTCGAGGTCGACCAGAAGTAGCCGAGCACCGCGAGACCCAGGCACCAGGCGACCGCCAGCCACCCGTTGTGGCCGATCTCGCTGCCGAGCAGCAGGCCCCGCAGGGTCTCGATGGCCGGGGTGAACGGCTGGTACTCGGCGATCGGCTGGAACCAGCCGGGCATGGCGTCGACCGGCGTGAAGGCGCTGGAGAGCAGCGGGAGCAGGATCAGCGGCATCGCGTTGTTGCCGGCGGCCTCGGCGTTCGGGCTGATCAGGCCCATGCCGACCGCGATCCAGGTGAGCGCCGTGGCGAAGAGCACGAGCAGCCCGAACGCCGCCAGCCACTCCAGGGCGGTCGCGTCCGTCGACCGGAAACCGATGGCCACACCGACGGCGCCCACGAGGACCACGCTGACGACCGCCTGGAACACGCTGCCGACGACGTGCCCGATGAGCACCGAAGGACGGTGGATCGCCATCGTACGGAAGCGGGCGATGATGCCTTCGGTCATGTCGTTCGAGACGGACACCGCGGTTCCGACCACGGTGCTGCCGATGGTCATCAGGAGCAGACCCGGGACGACGTACGCGATGTACGCGGAGCGGTCCGGCGTGCCGCCGCCGATGCCCGAGCTCATCGCGTCGCCGAAGATGTAGACGAAGAGCAGCAGCAACATGATCGGCGTGAGCAGCAGGTTCAGGGTGAGGGACGGATAGCGCCGTGCGTGCAGGAGGTTGCGGCGCAGCATCGTGGACGAGTCGCGAAAGGCGAGGGCGAGGGCGCTCATCGGACGGCCTCCTTGGCCTGATGGGGAATGTCGGTGCCGCCGGTCAGGGCGAAGAACACGTCGTCGAGGTCGGGGGTGTGCACGGTCAGCTCGTCCGCCTCGACTCCGGCCGCGTCCAGCCAGTCGAGGAGGGAGCGCAGCTCGCGCTGGCTGCCGTCGCTGGGAATCCGCAGGGACAGCGCCTCGTCGTCCCGGGTGACCTCGCGCAGGGTGACGGCGGCGGCCTGGTACGCGACCGGGTCGGTGAACCTGAGCCGCACGTGCCCGCCCGGGATGAGCCGCTTCAGTTCGTCGGCACTCCCCTCGGCAGCGATCTTGCCGCCGTTGAGCACGGCGATGCGGTCGGCGAGTTCGTCGGCCTCTTCCAGGTACTGGGTGGTGAGGAAGACGGTGACGCCGTCGGAGACCAGGCCGCGGATGATGCCCCACATGTTGTGGCGGGAGCGCGGGTCGAGGCCGGTGGTCGGCTCGTCGAGGAAGATGATCCGCGGGGCGCCGACCAGCGTCATGGCGATGTCCAGGCGGCGCTTCATGCCGCCGGAGTAGGTGGACGCGGGCTTCTTCGCGGCCTCCACCAGGTCGAAGCGGTCAAGGAGTTCGGCGGCGACCCGTCGGCCTTCCCGCTTGGGCAGGTGGTGCAGGTCCGCCATGAGGAGCATGTTCTCCTCGCCGGTGATCAGGCCGTCGACGGCGGAGAACTGCCCTGTGACGCCGATCGCGGCCCGCACGGCCTGCGGGTCAGTGGCCAGGTCGTGCCCGGCGACCCGCATCTCGCCGGCGTCGGCGGTGACGAGAGTGGAGAGGATCTTGACGGCGGTGGTCTTCCCGGCGCCGTTCGGCCCGAGCAGGGAGAAGACCGTTCCTTCGGGGACGGTCAGATCGATGCCGTCGAGCACGATCTTGTCGCCGTAGGACTTGCGCAGCCCGTTCGCCGCGATGGCCGGCTTGGTCATGATGGGCGCTCCTCAGAGGCTGCGGGCGACGATGTCGCCGTAGCCGGTGGTCGCGTGAATGTTCAAGTCGGCGGCGGCGCCGTCGGTGTTCCTGAGCGAGTTGTGGATCCGGCCGTACGTGGTGCCGGCGTCCAGGGAGGCGGAGACGCCGTGGGCCGCGCCGACCGACACCTCACCGGCCTCGGTGTGCAGGGTGACCGTGCCGCGCACGGCCTCGGCGACCCGGATGTCGCCCTTCTGGACGCTGATCTCCGCGGGGCCGCCCAGGCGGCCGACCGAGACGTCACCGGCGAGGAGGGTGAGGCGGGCGCTCGCGGTCTCGTCGAGCTTGACCGAGCCGTGCGAGCCCTCGAAGGTGACGTCGCCGAGCCGCCCGACGCCCCTCAGTCCAGCGCTGGCGGCCTTCGCCTCGACCCGGGAACCGGCGGGCAGCTGGACCGTCACCTCGATGGAGCCGGAGCTGCCGAGGATCTGGTGCTTCGCGGAGGCCTCGATCCGCAGGACGCCGTCGCCGTACGCGACCGAGGTCTGCTCCGCGGCCTTCACGTCGCGGCTGTGGGAGGCGTTCGCGGGCCGGACCTCGACCGTGGTGTCGGTCCGGTCGGCGGCGATGAACTGGATGCGTCCGGCGGGGATGGCGACGAGGGCGGTGATCGGGGTGGCGGTGTCGAACTTCTGCATCATGATCTCCTTGGCGCGCTGTTTCTGACTTGAGAAACGCTACGTTGCGTTCAAGGATCCGGCAACACTTTCGTTGCGTAAATAGCACGTCTATGCAGGTCACAGCAGAGACATCGTTGCAATGGTTTGAGCTTCAACGCAACAAGCTCTCAGCCGTCCGTTGCATTGGGGGAGAAACAAACGCTACGTTGGAGCCATCACGGCACAGAGCACGAAGGAGATCGCGATGCCCGGAGGCAGGCTCACCGAGCAGGAACGCCAGCAGATCGCCCTGGGGCTGGCCGACGGCCTCGCCTACGCGGAGATCGCCCGACGCCTCGAGAGGCCGACCTCGACGATCACGCGCGAGGTGATGCGGAACGGCGGCCCCACCGCCTACCGCGCCGATCTGGCCCACCGCGCCACCGAGCAGCGCGCCCACCGGCGCCGGCAGACCGCGCCCCGGGGGCCGCAGACGCCCCCGCCGGCCGACGGCCGCGACGCCGAGACCGTACGCGCGTACGAGGAGATGTTCACGACCCTCCTCATGCAGCAGGGCCTGCCCAAGATGATGTCCCGGGTGCTGACCTGCCTCTACACCACCGACGCGGGCAGCCTCACCGCGTCCGAACTCGTCCGGCGCCTCCAGGTCAGCCCGGCGTCCGTCTCCAAAGCGACCACGTTCCTCGCAGGCCAGGGGCTCATCCGCCGGGAGCGCGACGAGCGCCGACGTGAGCGCTACATCGTCGACAACGACGTCTGGTACCAGTCGATGGCCGCCGCCGCCCGGTCCCACGCCCAGTTCGCCGAGACCGCGCGGCAGGGCGTCAGCGTCCTCGGGCCCGACTCCCCGGCCGCGGCCCGCCTCGAGAACATCGCCCGCTTCATCGACTTCGTCGGCGAGAGCATCGCCCGCGCGGCGGAGCAGGCCCGCGAAGTCCTCTACGCGAAGCCCGAAACGACGTCGGACGACACCGCCGCGCCGGAACCCGATCAGGGCGGAGTCAGGGAGTCCGGGTGTGATGGTCCAGCAGGCGAATGAGCAACCCCACGAACTCATCGCGTTCGGCCGGGTCGAGCGGCGCAAGCAGTTCCTCGTGGAGGTCGTCCAGGACGTGGTCGAGTAGGCGCAGGTGGCGGCGGCCGCGGGCGGAGATCGTGATGATGTTGCGGCGCCGGTCGTCGGGGTCCGGCGCCCGCTCGACGAGGTCGCGCTCGGCCAGTTCGTTGAGCACGCCGACCATGTCGCTCCGGTAGATGCCGGAGCGCCTGCTCAGCTCCGCCTGGCTGCCCGGCCCGTACTCCTCCAACGAGGCGAGCACGGCGTAGTGCCACTTGCGGGAGTCGGCCCGCGCCAGCCCTTCGTTGACCAGCCGGTCCGACCGCATGGTCAGCTGCGACAACAGCCGGCTCGCCCGCCGACGCAATCTGTCGGGCGTCCTGAGCGCACCGTCATCGGGCATGTCCGCGGGTTCGGAACGGGTCATGGCACCCATCTTATCCGTTGCGTTAGTGGCACTAACGATATACGTTCGCTTGCGCCGAACGCTGTGCAAACCCTGAACACCCGAACTACGTGGAAGGAAGCCTTTGCCCACCAGGACCAAGACACTGCTGATCCCCACCCCTGACGGCCAGTCCGACGCTTTCGCCGCCTTTCCCGGCGACGGCGAGCCGCACCCGGCGGTGCTGATGTACGCGGACGGCTTCGGCATCCGCCCGGTACTGCGGGAGATGGCCCGCGAGCTGGCCGGACACGGGTACTACGTGCTCGTCCCCAACTTCCTCTACCGGCACGGCCCGGCACCGCTGATCGAACTTCCCGAGTACATCGGAGAAGAGGCCCGGCCCGCTGTCATGGCCCAGGTCATGCCCTTGATCGCGGCGCACACCGCCGAACGCGTCCTGCGCGACGCCGACGCCTACCTCGGTTTCCTCACCGCCCAGCCCGAGATCAGCCCCGGACCGGTCGCGGTGACCGGCTACTGCATAGGCGCCCTTCTGGCGACGCGCACCGCCGCGGCCCACCCCGACCAGGTGGCCGCCCTCGCCGGATTCCACGGGCCCTTGGGCGCGGACGGGCCCGAGGCCTTCGCCAAGCTCACCGCCCAGGTCCACTTCGGCCACGCCGAGACCGATCTGACGCCCGAAACCCTGAGCGAGCTGAACCAGGCGCTGGACGCGGCGGGCATCGACCACACCTCCGAGATCTACCCCGGCACCGCCCACGGCTTCACCATGTCCGACACCGACGCCTTCAGCCCCTCGGGCATGCGGCGCCACTGGGACCGCCTGCTTCCCCTCCTCGACCGCACCCTGGCCAAACCCTGACCTTCCGGCCCCCTCCGGCATCCTCCGGCGACGGCGAACATCCGGGAGCCCCGGATCAGGTCTGCGCCATATCCACGAAGCGCGAGTAGTGGCCCTGGAAGGCGACCGTGATCGTGGCCGTCGGGCCGTTACGGTGCTTGCCGACGATGATGTCCGCCTCGCCCGCGCGGGGCGACTCCTTCTCGTACGCGTCCTCGCGGTGGAGCAGGATCACCATGTCCGCGTCCTGCTCGATCGAGCCGGATTCACGCAGGTCGGAGACCATGGGCTTCTTGTCGGTGCGCTGCTCGGGGCCACGGTTCAGCTGCGAGAGCGCGATCACCGGCAGCTCCAGCTCCTTGGCCAGGAGCTTCAGGTTTCGCGACATGTCCGAGACTTCCTGCTGGCGGCTCTCGGCCCGCTTGGAACCGCCCGACTGCATCAGCTGCAGATAGTCGATGACGACGAGCTTCAGGTCATTGCGCTGCTTGAGCCGGCGGCACTTGGCGCGGATCTCCATCATCGACAGGTTCGGGGAGTCGTCGATGTAGAGCGGCGCGGCCGAGACGTCCGGCATGCGGCGGGCGAGCCGCGTCCAGTCCTCGTCCGTCATCGTGCCGGAGCGCATGTGGTGCAGGGCCACCCGCGCCTCGGCGGAGAGCAGACGCATCGCGATCTCGTTGCGCCCCATTTCGAGCGAGAAGATCACGCTCGGCAGGTTGTGCTTGATCGAACAGGTCCGCGCGAAGTCCAGCGCCAGCGTCGACTTACCCATCGCGGGACGGGCCGCGATGATGATCATCTGGCCCGGGTGCAGGCCGTTGGTGAGCTGGTCGAGGTCGGTGAAGCCGGTCGGGACACCGGTCATCTCCCCCGACCGCGAGCCGATCGCCTCGATCTCGTCGAGGGCGCCCTCCATGATGTCGCCGAGCGGCAGATAGTCCTCGGTGGTGCGCTGCTCGGTGACCGCGTAGATCTCGGCCTGGGCGCTGTTGACGATCTCGTCGACGTCGCCGTCGGCCGCGTATCCCATCTGGGTGATACGGGTGCCGGCCTCCACGAGGCGGCGCAGCACCGCGCGCTCGTGGACGATCTCCGCGTAGTACTCGGCGTTCGCCGCGGTCGGGACCGTCTGGACCAGCGTGTGCAGATACGAGGCGCCGCCGACCTTGGTGATCTCACCCCGCTTGGTGAGTTCGGCCGCGACGGTGATCGGGTCGGCCGGCTCGCCCTTCGCGTACAGGTCGAGGATCGAGGCGTAGATCGTCTCGTGCGCGGGCCGGTAGAAGTCGTGGCCCTTGAGCACCTCGACGACATCGGCGATGGCGTCCTTGGACAGGAGCATGCCGCCGAGCACGGACTGCTCGGCGTCGAGGTCCTGCGGAGGGACGCGCTCGAAGGACGAGCCCCCGCCGTCCCAGCCGCCCTCGCGTCCGCGCTCGTGCTGCTCGTCACGGCCCCGGCCTCCGTCGCGGCGCTGACGGGAGACGGGCAGACGGTCACTGGGACCGCTGTCGGCCCAGGGGTCGTCCAAAGGCTCGGAAATACTCACCGGGCCACCTCCTCCCGTCCGCCGCGCGGACCTAGCCGTGCCCCTCTTTCCTACGGCACGACACTGACAAATAAGGGGGCCCAACTCCGGTTCTGACGCGTCGGTTTTGCTGGGTTTCCGAGGTCGTACGACGAGGCGGGCGCCGGACCACGGTAGGCCCGCGGGCACCGTCAGCCAATCTGGTTATCCACAGGCGGTGTGGATGACGGGCCCGATGCTGTGGAGAACCCCGCCAAACCTGTGCACGGGCCGGTGGACAGCCCTGTGAACAAGCCCTCAGACACCTCGATCCATCGCCTCTGACCTGCGCCTTTCCCATCCACCGGCTGTGCAGAAGAAAAACTTTCCCCACCGGACGAAGATCACGACAAACGGCGCGCCCCGGAGCGCCTGAGGCGCCTCCACGTAAGGGTCACTAGAACATTGCATCTCTTACCTGTGGAAGATTAGATTGGTGCCCATGACACAGGCTTCCGCCGCGCCCAAGGCCGACCGGCGCAGACACGACCGAGAGATCATCGCGCTCGCCGTCCCGGCCTTCGGCGCACTGGTCGCCGAGCCCCTCTTCGTGATGGCCGACAGCGCCATCGTCGGCCACCTCGGCACCGCGCAACTGGCCGGTCTCGGCGTCGCCTCGGGCCTCCTCCTGACCGCGGTGAGCGTCTTCGTCTTCCTCGCCTACGCGACCACCGCCGCGGTCGCCCGCAGGGTGGGCGCCGACGATCTCCCGGCCGCCATCCGCCAGGGCATGGACGGCATCTGGCTCGCCCTGATCCTGGGCGCCGCCGTCATCGCCGTCGTCCTGCCCGCCGCGCCCGCGCTCGTGGACCTCTTCGGCCCCTCGGACGCCGCCGCCGGGTACGCGGTCACGTATCTGCGCATCGCCTCACTCGGCATCCCCGCCATGCTGGTCGTACTCGCCGCCACCGGCGTACTGCGCGGTCTCCAGGACACCCGGACGCCGCTCTACGTCGCACTCGGCGGCTTCATCGCCAACGGCGTCCTCAATGTCGTTCTCGTCTACGGTGCCGGCTTCGGGATCGCGGGCTCCGCCTGGGGCACCGTCATCGCCCAGTGCGGCATGGCGGCGGTCTACCTCTTCGTCGTCGTGCGCGGCGCCAGGCGGCACGGCGCCTCGCTGCGACCCGACGCCGCCGGCATCCGGGCCTGCGCCCAGGCGGGAGTCCCGCTTCTGGTCCGTACGCTCTCGCTGCGGGCCATCCTGTTGATCGCGACCGCCGTGGCCGCACGCCTCGGCGACGCCGAGGTGGCCGCCCACCAGATCGTGCTCTCCCTGTGGAATTTCCTGTCCTTCGCCCTGGACGCCATCGCCATCGCCGGGCAGGCGATCATCGCCCGCTACCTGGGCGCCGACGACGCGGAAGGCGCCCGTGCCGTATGTCGCCGCATGGTGCAGTGGGGCATCGCGTCGGGAGTGGTGCTCGGCCTGCTGGTCGTCCTCGCGCGGCCGCTGTTCATCCCGCTCTTCACCGGCGACCCCGCCGTCCGGAACGCGGCCCTGCCCGCCCTCGTGGTCGTGGCGCTCGCCCAGCCGATCTGCGGCATCGTCTTCGTCCTCGACGGCGTTCTGATGGGCGCGGGCGACGGGCCGTATCTCGCGTGGGCGATGCTGATCACACTGGCGGCGTTCGCCCCCGTCGCCCTGTTGGTACCGGTCTTCGGCGGCGGGCTCACCGCCCTGTGGGGGGCCATGACGCTGATGATGATGGTGCGGATGCTGACCCTGTGGCTGCGCTCCCGCTCCGGCCGCTGGATCGTCACCGGCGCCACCCGCTGAGCCTCGCTCCTGCTCAGGCCCGCCACTGTTTCACGTGAAACGGCGGGTTTCACGTGAAACGGCGGCGACCACGGCAAAGGGGCCGCACCCATTGGGTGCGGCCCCTTCACTCAGTCCAGCCAAGCGGAACGCTTAGGCGGAGACGACCTCGACGTTGACCTTCGCGGCAACCTCGGGGTGCAGACGCACGGACGTCGTGTGAGCGCCCAGGGTCTTGATCGGCGAGCCAAGCTCGACGCGGCGCTTGTCGATCTTCGGACCACCGGCAGCCTCGATCGCCGAAGCGACGTCGGCCGGGGTGACGGAACCGAAGAGACGACCGGCGTCGCCGGAGCGGACGGCCAGGCGGACCTTGACGCCCTCGAGCTGGGCCTTGATCTCGTTGGCCTGCTCGATGGTCGCGATCTCGTGGATCTTGCGAGCACGACGGATCTGCTCGACGTCCTTCTCGCCACCCTTGGTCCAGCGGATCGCAAAGTTCCGCGGGATCAGGTAGTTGCGGGCGTAGCCGTCCTTGACGTCTACGACCTCGCCGGCGGCACCGAGGCCGGAGACCTCGTGGGTGAGGATGATCTTCATTAGTCGGTCACCCTTCCCTTATCGCGCGGTGGACGTGTAGGGCAGCAGCGCCATCTCACGGCTGTTCTTCACGGCCGTGGCGACGTCACGCTGGTGCTGCGTGCAGTTGCCGGTCACGCGGCGGGCACGGATCTTGCCGCGGTCGGAAATGAACTTCCGCAGCATGTTCGTGTCCTTGTAGTCCACGTACGTGACCTTGTCCTTGCAGAAAGCGCAGACCTTCTTCTTAGGCTTGCGCACAGGCGGCTTCGCCATGGTGTTTCTCCTGTGTGATCAAGAAGTGGGGGTACGACCCACCCTCGGCCCGCAGACCTCGGAGCCCGAAGGCTCCGAGTCCTGTGAGACCTAGAAGGGGGGCTCGTCCGAGTAGCCGCCACCGGAGCCGCCGGAGCTTCCGCCCCAGCCGCCACCGCCACCGCCCTGCGGCTGACCGCCGCCGGCCGGAGCACCGGTCGCCCAGGGGTCGTCGGCGGGAGCGCCGCCGCCACCCTGCGGCTGACCGCCGCCGGAGCTTCCGCCCCAGCCGCCGCCACCCTGCTGGCCGCCGCCACCGCCGCCGTAACCGCCCTGGCCGCCTCGACCGGTGGTCTTGGTGACCTTGGCCGTGGCGTTCTTCAGGCTGGCGCCGACTTCCTCGACGTCCAGCTCGTAGACCGTGCGCTTGACGCCCTCACGGTCCTCATAGGACCGCTGCTTCAGCCGGCCCTGCACGATGACGCGCATGCCTCGCTGGAGCGACTCCGCGACGTTCTCCGCCGCCTGACGCCAGACCGAGCAGGTCAGGAACAGGCCTTCGCCGTCCTTCCACTCATTGGTCTGCTTGTCAAAGATGCGGGGGGTGGACGCGACACGGAACTTCGCGACCGCCGCACCGGAGGGGGTGAAGCGCAGCTCGGGGTCGTCGACAAGATTGCCGACGACCGTGATGACGGTCTCGCCTGCCATGGGGGAACCTCTCGGCGGGTTTGCTGCTGGCTGCTTGGTGCTGCTACTCGATTCCCGGGTGCCGCTGAGCTAGAAAGCTCAGTGCATCTCGGGACGGAGGACCTTGGTCCGGAGGACCGACTCGTTCAGGTTCATCTGTCGGTCGAGCTCCTTGACGACCGCAGGCTCGGCCTGAAGGTCGATGACCGAGTAGATGCCCTCGGGCTTCTTCTTGATCTCGTAGGACAGACGACGACGGCCCCAGGTGTCGACCTTCTCGACCTTTCCGTTGCCCTCACGGACGACGGAGAGGAAGTTCTCGATCAGCGGGGAGACAGCGCGCTCCTCGAGATCGGGGTCGAGGATGACCATCACTTCGTAGTGACGCATGTGGAACCCACCTCCTTTGGACTCAGCGGCCACGGTCGTTCCGTGGCAGGAGGGTCGTGATGCGTACGCAACGGTATCGGCAGCCACTGACAATCGGCTCCCGCCGCCGGATTTCAACGGGGCGGGGCGCTCGCCGTGGCCTGGGCAGACACCGGTGCAGACGGTACAGACTACCTGCACCGAGGCTTCCGGTTGAAATCCGGCGGCGTACGGGCAGAATCTGTACACATCGGGTGTGTACGGCGCTACCATGCGCCGCCTTCCGCAGGAGGTGCCTCCATGGCACAGGCAATGCGACCGAACAGCGCTACTTCCCTCCTCGCCACCGACGGCAAGTCCCATCCGCTCCAGGACACGCTGGTCGGCGTGACGCTGGTGCTCGGGGCGATCGCCTTCGTCACGGCGATGTTCCACAACCTCCACCTGCTCAGCTCGTGGACGGGCCTGGTCGGGATCGCCACCGGAGCGTACGGCCAGTTCATCTCGGCGACGACGCGCGAGCGCTTCGGCCTGATCCTGGGGCTCGGCGCCTCGGCGATCGGGTTCTTCCTGGGCATGGCGCACGGCGGACTCTTCGGCGGAATCGTCGGCTGACCGCCGCCCGGCAGCCCGGCCCCGGGAGGGGGCCGGGGGCGTAGGTGACGTACGGCCAGACGGGGCGCTCCCAGGGCGCAGTAGGCTTCGGCGCGTGAGCCGGAGCCCCTGAACCCATGGGGACACACCAGCCCGAGGAGCGCCCCGAATGAGTCTGACCCTGAGGACCATCAGTCGCGAGCAGCATCTGGCGTATATCCAGACACTGCCGTCGGCGAGTCATTGCCAGGTCCCGGCATGGGCTGACGTGAAAAGCGAATGGCGCTCGGAGAACCTGGGCTGGTTCGACGACAGGACCGGTCAGCTGGTCGGCGCCGGCCTGGTGCTCTACCGGCAGCTGCCCAAGCTGAAGCGGTATCTCGCGTACCTCCCCGAGGGCCCGGTCATCAACTGGTACGCCCCGAACCTGGACGAGTGGCTCCAGCCGATGCTGGCGCACCTCAAGCAGCAGGGCGCCTTCTCGGTGAAGATGGGCCCGCCCGTCGTGATCCGCCGCTGGGACGCTCCGGCGATCAAGGCCGGCATCCAGAACCCGGACGTGAAGCGGCTGCGGGACGTCGAGGCCACGTACATCGAGCCGCGTGCCTTCGAGGTCTCCGACCGGCTGCGCCGGATGGGCTGGCAGCAGGGCGAGGACGGCGGCGCCGGCTTCGGCGACGTGCAGCCCCGCTTCGTCTTCCAGGTGCCGCTGGCCAACCGCTCCCTGGACGAGGTCCAGAAGGGCTTCAACCAGCTGTGGCGCCGCAACATCAAGAAGGCCGAGAAGGCGGGCGTCGAGGTCGTCCAGGGCGGCTACCAGGACCTCGCCGAGTGGCAGCGCCTCTACGAGATCACGGCGATCCGCGACAAGTTCCGCCCGCGCCCGCTCGGCTACTTCCAGCAGATGTGGCAGGCCCTCAACTCCGAGGACCCCAACCGCATGCGGCTGTACTTCGCGCGGCACAACGGCGTGAACCTGTCGGCCGCCACGATGCTCGTCGTCGGCGGGCACGTCTGGTACTCCTACGGCGCCTCGGACAACATCGGGCGTGAGGTCAGGCCCTCGAACGCGATGCAGTGGCGGATGCTCCGTGACGCGTACGCCATGGGAGCCACGGTCTACGACCTGCGCGGCATCTCCGACTCACTGGACGAGACGGACCACCTCTTCGGTCTGATCCAGTTCAAGGTGGGCACCGGCGGCGAGGCCGCCGAGTACATCGGAGAGTGGGACTTCCCGCTCAACAAGCTGCTGCACAAGGCGCTCGACATCTACATGTCACGCCGCTGATCCCGCACAATTGCCGTTTCATCACTCTGATACACCGCAGACACGAGAAAGGTTCCGGGATCCAGCCATGGCGCTCACGCTCTATGTCGACACCGCGCGCTGGCGGGCACATCACAAGCACGTGCTGGAGCAGTTCCCGGGCATCGTCCCGGTCTGCAAGGGCAACGGCTACGGCTTCGGTCACGAGCGCCTGGCCGAGGAAGCCACGCGTTTCGGTTCCGACATCCTCGCGGTGGGCACCACCTACGAGGCGGCCCGGATCAAGGACTGGTTCGGCGGTGACCTGCTGGTCCTGACGCCGTTCCGGCGGGGCGAGGAGCCGGTGCCGCTGCCCGACCGCGTCGTTCGCTCCGTGTCGTCCCTGGACGGCGTGCACGGCCTCGTGGGCGCCCGTGTGGTCATCGAGGTCATGTCCTCGATGAAGCGCCACGGCATCAGCGAGCAGGAGCTTCCGCAGCTGCACGCCGCCATCGAGGACGTACGCCTCGAAGGCTTCGCGCTCCACCTGCCGCTGGACCGCACCGACGGCTCGGACGCCGTCGAGGAGGTCATCGGCTGGATGGACCGCCTGCGCGCGGCCCGCCTCCCGCTGCACACGATGTTCGTCAGCCACCTCAAGGCCCACGAACTCGCCCGGCTCCAGCAGCAGTTCCCGCAGACCCGTTTCCGGGCGCGCATCGGCACGAACCTCTGGCTCGGCGACCACGACGCCACCGAGTACCGCGGCGCCGTCCTGGACGTCACCGCCGTCGCCAAGGGTGACCGGTTCGGCTACCGCCAGCAGAAGGTCGCCTCCGACGGCTGGCTGGTCGTGGTCGCGGGCGGCACCTCGCACGGCGTCGGCCTGGAGGCCCCGAAGGCGCTGCACGGCATGATGCCGCGTGCCAAGGGCGTCGCCCGCGCGGGCCTCGCGACCGTCAACCGCAACCTCTCGCCGTTCGTGTGGGCGGGCAAGCAGCGCTGGTTCGCGGAGCCGCCGCACATGCAGGTCTCCATCCTCTTCGTGCCCTCCGACGCACCGGAGCCGAAGGTCGGCGAGGAACTGGTCGCCCATCTGCGGCACACCACCACGCAGTTCGACCGGATGGTGGACCGCTAGCCGCAAGCCCGGGCGGCTCCCCTCAGGCCCCTTCGGCCGTGAGCGGAGCCGCCGTCGGCCCCTGTTCGCTCAGGGCGAAACTCCCTCGGTGGCCGACCCCCACTTCACGACCGGGCCCTCGGCGGAGTGCGCCACGGCACGTCCGGAATGAGCCCCGGCCCCCAGGACGAAGGAGTCCTCCGCCCCGTCCAGGACGCCGCCCGAAGGGTCGTCGTCCCCACCCCGTCGCACGACATCCCGTTCCGGCATCAGGATGTCGCATACGACCACGGCGCACAGATAAAGCGTCCCCAACAGGTGGACGACGATGGCCACTTGATAGCCCTCGGTGGGCAGGCCCTTGTGGGCGTCACCGCTCGTCGTGTACGCCAGGTACATCCAGATCCCGAGGAAGTACGCGACCTCGCACATCTGCCAGATCAGGAAGTCCCGCCAGCGCGGCCTCGCGAGCGCGGCGAGGGGAATCAGCCACAGGACGTACTGCGGCGAGTAGACCTTGTTGGTGAGGATGAAGGCGGCGACCACCAGGAAGGCCAGCTGCGCGAAGCGCGGGCGGCGCGGTGCGATGAGCCCGAGTGCTCCTATGCCCAGGCAGACGAGGAACATCAGCGCCATCGCCAGGGTGTTGACGGTGTCGGTGCTCAGGGGGGAGTCCATGCGCTGGTTGAGGATCAGCCAGAAGGACCCGAAGTCGACGCCGCGTTCCCTGCTGAAGGAGTAGAACTTCGACCAGCCGTCACGGGCGAACAGGATCACCGGAAGGTTGACGGCGAGCCAGGTGGCCGCCGTAC
>NZ_WMBF01000713.1:0-2363 GCF_019400875.1 Streptomyces anatolicus
CCCACCACCCCCCACCACCGTCGCCTGGACCGGAGCCCCGCGCTGGACGCTGCGCAGTCCGGCTCAGCAACCCCACCCCTCACCATCGCCCAGCGGCATCCGAGCGCCACGTCCCTCCGCGATGCGATGGACGTCGCGGAGAGCTTCGGAGAGGCACTTGGCCAAGTAGCGGAGCTCATGGGTGCCTGCCTTGAGGTCGGCCAACAGTACGTCCGCATGCTCCAGCAGTTGGGTGGCCATGCCGAGCTGAATGGCTTCGATGTTGTCCGCCAGGCGGGAGACGTAACCGCCGTCCGCGTCCGTGATGAGGTAACAGGGCTTCATCGTCACGCGTCCACCCCAACCCGCGCCGTCCTCTTTCGCGGAGCCCTTCGGGAAGTAGCCGGGTTCGACATGGCTACCTGCTTTCTCCAAGTGGCCACACCCCCGGACCGGTCGGCCCGGTCACGGGCTCGGTACGTGTTGTGCGCGGACGCGGCAGTGGGTCGCAACTCCCCGGTCAGGCCTCAGCAATCACACTGGGTAGCCGCTCGCTCACGAGCATACTCGCAGAATCTGTGCGAGTGAAGAAGTTCTGCTAGTCGCAGCTTGGCTGCGTGACTGTCAGACTGCACGGAAACGGGAAGGGGAACCCATGAGCAAGGGATTCGGCCTGGTCGTGCGCTTCTCGCTGAAGGATCAGAGCGCGGCAACTGCCTTCGATCAGCTCTGCATTCGGACGCTGAAAGGCATCGAGGCCCACGAGCCCGGCACCCTCACCTACGTGAGCCACATTCCGGAGGGCGAACCGTTGGTGCGGGTCTTCTATGAGCTGTACGCCGATCGCTCCGCGTTCGAAGCGCATGAAGCACAGCCCCACACCCGGCGCTTTCTGGCCGAGCGCGACGCGTACCTGGCAGACATCGAGGTGACCTTCTTGAACGCGGTCGCAGGAAAGGCGGCTTCGTCGTCGTGACAGCGCGGGAGCGGCGGGAATTCGGTGCACGTGTCGCGGAGTTGAGGCGCCGAAGAGAACTCACCCAGAGCGAATTGGCCGCCGCGCTCAGTCGCACGGCCAGTTGGGTATCCCAGGTCGAGCGTGGCGTCCAGCCAGTCAACCGGCTGGACGTGCTGCGACTCCTCGCAGACGGACTGGGAGTGTCGCTGCAAACCCTGCGACCAGAGGTGCCGGGCCCGGCCGGACCCGAGGCGGCGGAAGAGGCGACGCAGAACGACCTGGATCAGGCCCGGCTGGTGATCTCGGGACACCCTGCGCTCGATGTGCTGCTGGAGCCGCGGGAGGACACCCCAAACGAGTTGATGCCCGAGCTGCGTGCGGAGGTCGACCACCTCTGGGTGCTGACGCACGCGGGCCGGTTCGCGGAACTGAGCGCGCTGCTGGGGCCTCTCGTGCCCCGTCTCGAGCGCGCTTCCCGCACCATTTCGGACGAGCGCCGGGCTGAGGCCTACCAGTTGTTGGCCCGTACCTACCAGGCTCTGGCCGCCGCCTTCGTGCGGCAGAACGAGGCCGACGCGGCATGGGTGGCAGCCGACCGCGCGATCCGTGCGGCGGAACTCGCCGGTGACCGGCTCGGCGTGTTCGTCGGTGTCTTCCGTCTGGTGCACGCCTTCCTGCGGCTGCAACATCTGGACCAGGCCGAGCACGCGGCCGCAGCGGCCATCAACACGCTGGCCCGGCATGCTGACGCGGAGTCGGCGGCTGCGGAGGAGCTGTCGGTCCTGGGGTCACTGCATCTCGCGCTCGCGGCGGTGCACGCCCGCGCCGGGCAGCGGGTTGCCGCACGGGAACAGATTGTGCGAGCCCGGGCGGTCGGTGAGCGGATCGGTGAGGAGAGGAACGACTTCAACCTGGAGTTCGGTCCCGTCAACGTCGAGGCTCAGGCGGTATCGACGGCGGTGGAACTCGGGGACGCCGGTGAGGCGCTGGACATCGCGAGCGGGTTGGACGCCCGCGAGCTGTCGGCCGAGAGGCAAGCCCGCCTGCTCATGGACACGGGCCGCGCGCACGCCCAGCGGCGGCAGCTCGCCGACGCGCTCGAATGTCTGCTGGGAGCCGAGGAGATCGCCCCCGACGTGGTGCACGGCCACATGGCGACGCGTGCGGTCATCCGTGAGCTGGTGCTGATGGCGGGGCGTGCCGCGTCTCCGGAGCTGCGTGGTCTCGCGGAGCGGTCGGACGCGTTGGCCTAGAGAGGGCAGGGGAGAGGGAGGGGTGGGAGAGTGAGGGCTGGGTAGGGCGGATGCCGTGTTCTACGGGGTGTCAGAGGTGAGTGTCATGCTCTCGGGATGACCACCGCGCCCGACTGCGAGCAGCCCGACTATCGGCAACCCGACTGTCGGCAATCCCTCTCCCCGCAGCTCAC
>NZ_WMBF01000714.1:0-2357 GCF_019400875.1 Streptomyces anatolicus
GTGATCGCCCCCGCCCCGAGGGCGATCACGAGGCGCTGCTCCTGGACGCCACCCTCGAAGCCACGGACATCGTCATCGTCTCGCCGCTGTACTGGTACTCCGTGTCGGCCACCGTCAAGCGCTACCTCGACTACTGGGACGCCTGGCTGGAGACCCCGGAGATCGAGTTCAAGGAGACGCTGAAGGGCCGCACCCTGTGGGGCGTGACCGCGCTCGCGCACCGCGAGGAGGAAGTCGCCGAGCCGCTGATCGGCACGTTGAACCACACCGCCGCGTTCTTCCCCATGCGCTTCGGCGGGGTCCTGCTCGGCAACGGCACCCGGCCCGGCCAGGTGCTCGACGACACCGAGGCGCTGGCCCGCGCCAAGACGTTCTTCGCGCAGGAGCCGCCGCTGGCCCGCTTCCCCTACGACAAGGCGTGAGCGGGACCGCCCACGGGCGCACCCCTCACGCCATGATGTCCTTCGCCCCGAACCGCGCCCACGCCGCCGAGCCGAAGACCGCCGCGTAGAGCCCCTGCATCTGAAGGTTCTTGATGAGGTCGTCCCAGTAGACGGGCTCGCGCATCAGATCGGCGAAGGACAGCCAGTAGTGGGAGAAGAAGTAGGGGTGGAGGGCGTCGAGCTGGGGGATCTGGTCGAGGATCTGGACGGTGATCAGCAGGCCCACCGTCGTCGCCATCGCCGCGATGCCACTGCTGGTGAGCGTCGAGACGAAGAGGCCGAGCGCCGCCACGCCGACCAGTGACGCGGCGACGACGAGCGCGATGAGCAGGGCCCGCCACAGCCCCTCGCCGAAGCCGATACGCGTACCGGAGATCGTCGTGACCTCGCCGAGCGGGAAGAGCAGCGCGCCCGTGGCGAGCGCGGACACGGCGACGACCAGGGTCGCGACCAGGCAGAACGTCAGCGTGGTCGCGTACTTGACGAGGAGCAGCCGGGTGCGTCCCGCGGGCGCGACAAGGAGATAGCGCAGGGTGCCCGCGTTCGCCTCCCCCGCGATGGCGTCGCCCGCGACCACGCCGATCGCCATCGGCAGGAAGAACGGCAGGGTCGCGGCGAGCGCGGTGAAGACCAGGAACAAGCCGTTGTTGGTGATCTGCGCGATGAACGCGGGGCCGCCGCCCTCCCCGCCCCCGCCGACCGTCGAGCCGTCGCTCGTCTCGATCTTGACGGCGACACCGACGAGGACCGGCACGGCGGCGAGCACGCCGAGCAGCGCGAGGGTCCGCCAGCGGCGGAAGGTGATCATCAGCTCGCTGCGGAAGAGCCCGAGGGTCCACAGCGCGCGCGGCGCCCTCGGCTCGCCCCCGTCACCCTTCGATACGTCCACGACCTCAGCCCGCGACATCGAAGCCCTCCCCCGTGAGCGCCACGAACGCGTCCTCGAGCGAGGCCCGTTCGAGCCCGAAGCCTCGGACGCGGACGCCCGCCTCGACCAGCGCGGCGGTCAGGTCGGCGAGTTCCGTCTCCCGGCCCGAGGCGTCCTTGTCGGGCGGCTCGCCCGTCACGCGGTCCTCCGTCACGACGAGGTCCGCCACGCCGCGCTCCTTCAGGACGCGGGCCGCCTCGCCCGGGTCCGGTGTCGTCACGACGAGCCTGCCGCGCGCGCCCGCCGCCAGATCGGCGACCGGACCCTGGGTGATCAGGCGGCCCCGGTTCATGACGGCGGCGTGCGTGCAGACCTGCTCGATCTCGTCGAGGAGGTGCGAGGAGAGGAAGACGGTCGTGCCCTCGGCCGCCAGCTCCCGCACCAGGGTGCGGATCTCGCGCATGCCCTGCGGGTCGAGGCCGTTGGTCGGCTCGTCAAGGACGAGGAGCCTGCGCGGCTGGAGCAGCGCGGCCGCGAGACCGAGCCGCTGCTTCATGCCCAGTGAGTACGCCTTCGCCTTCTTGCCCGCGGCGGCGGTGAGGCCCACCCGGTCGAGGGCGGCGTCGGCGCGCCCGCGCCGGGTACGGGGATCGGCGGCCGGGTCGGCGGAGTCGTACCGCAGGAGGTTGTCGCGGCCCGACAGGAAGCCGTAGAGGGCGGGGCCCTCGATCAGCGCGCCCACGTGCGGGAGCACGGTGCGCGTGGCGCGCGGCATGGGTCTGCCGAGGAGCCGTGCGGTGCCGGAGGTCGGCTCGATGAGGCCCATCAGCATGCGGATGGTGGTCGTCTTGCCCGAGCCGTTCGGCCCGAGGAACCCGAAGACGCTGCCTTCGGGGACGGTGAGGTCCAGCCGGTCGACGGCGAGATGCCTGCCGTAACGCTTGGTGAGTCCCCGGGTCTGGATCACGTACGGGGCGCCGTCCGGACCACCGGCCTCCCGGTCCCCGTCCCGGCCGCCGCCCGGCTCCAGGTCCCCGCCCACGCCC
>NZ_WMBF01000715.1:0-2322 GCF_019400875.1 Streptomyces anatolicus
CCCCCTCGGGGGGCGGCCACCGTCGTCGTTCCGCCGCTTCTCGGGCTACTGCGCGCCGGGGCGCACCAGACCGCTCTCGTACGCGTACACCGCGGCCTGCACGCGGTCGCGCAGGCCCAACTTGGTGAGCACATGGCCGACATGGGTCTTCACGGTCGTCTCGCTGACGAAGAGGTCCGCCGCGATCTCCGCGTTCGACAGGCCGCGGGCCACCAGCTTCAGGACCTCCACCTCGCGGTCGGTGAGCGTGTGCAGCGCGTCCGGCACCGGCTCGTCGCCGGAGGGGAGGTGCGCGGAGTACTTGTCGAGGAGGCGGCGGGTGATGCTCGGCGCGAGCATCGCCTCGCCCCCGGCGACCACCCGGATCGCCTGCACCAGCTCGTTCGCCGGCGCGTCCTTCAAGAGGAAGCCGCTGGCACCGGCGCGCAGCGCCTCCACCACGTACTCATCGAGGTCGAAGGTGGTCAGCACAAGGACCTTCGCCGGGCCGTCACGGCCGGGCCCGGTGATCTGCCGGGTCGCCTCCACGCCGTCCATCCGCGGCATACGGATGTCCATGAGCACCACATCGGGCTGGAGCGCCCGCACCTGGTCGAGAGCCTGCAGGCCGTCTCCGGCCTCGCCGACGACCGCGATGTCCTGCTCGGCCTCCAGAATCATCCGGAACCCGGTGCGCAACAGCGGCTGGTCATCGACCAGTAGGACGCGGATGGCCACGTAACACTCCTTAGCTAGCCCGGGCCCATTCTGCCCTGCTCGCCCTCGGCGGACTCGGGCGCCCTCACCGGAAGCGGATACGGCGGGGGAGTCCCACCGAACTCCGGACATACCGCTTGGTGGTCGCACCAACCGCACAATTTCGTCGGCCGGGGCCGCCACTCGCCGGTGGCCGTCGCCCGCTCGATCGCCTCCCAGAGCGCGAGCAGCTTGCGCTCCACCCGCTCCAGGTCGGCCACGACCGGGTCATACGTGATCACGTCACCGCTGCCCAGATAGACGAGCTGGAGGCGGCGCGGGACCACGCCCTTCAGCCGCCACACCACCAGGGCGTAGAACTTCATCTGGAACAGCGCGCCCTCCGCGTACTCCGGACGCGGGGCCTTGCCCGTCTTGTAGTCGACGATGCGGACGTCGCCCGAAGGGGCGACGTCCACGCGGTCGATGATGCCGCGCAGCTTCAGGCCCGACGCCAGCTCGGCCTGCACGAAGAGCTCGCGCTCGGCCGGCTCGAGGCGCGTCGGGTCCTCCAGGGTGAACCAGCGCTCGACGAGCTTCTCCGCGTCCGACAGCCAGCGCGCCATCCGCTCGCCCTGTGGATCGTCGGCGAACAGCTCGGTCAGCTCCGGCTTGGTCTCGCGCAGCCGGTCCCACTGGCCGGGGATGAGCGACTTGGCGCGCGGCGCCGTGCGCTCGCTCGCCGGGGCGTCGAAGAGGCGTTCAAGGACAGCGTGCACCAGCGTGCCCCGCGTGGCGGCCTCGCTCGGCTTCTCGGGCAGCTTGTCGATCACCCGGAACCGGTAGAGCAAGGGGCACTGCATGAAGTCGCCCGCGCGTGAGGGCGACAGGGATGCCGGGCGCACGGCCGCCGCGGCACCTTCGGTGCTGGTTTCCATGAGGACAGACCCTACGACCCGGCACTGACAACAGCCGCATACCATCGACGACAGACCCTCTCGCCCTGCATGATCGTGCAGGCAATCGCGCCATACCGGGGCGAGGGACGCTTCGATCGAGGGGACATCGTGGACGAGAGCGGCGAGAGCGGCAGGCCGCAGTCCGACGGCACCGAGGGCCTGCGGCCGAGCGACAGGGCCGGCACGGCCGAAGCCCCCTCGGCCCGGGCCGACGGGCCTGCCGAGCCGACGGTCGACCCGGCCGAAGACCCCTCGGCCCCGGCCGACGGGCCTGCCGAGCCGAACCGGCCGACCGACGCGGAAGCGGGGGCACGGCGTCAGGCCGGCGATACGGATGAGCCGGGGGAGCCGAGCGACACGGCGGGGCCCCGGCAGGCCGGGACCCCGGCCCGCCTGCGACAGGCCGACACGGATGGCGCGTCCTTGGCCCGGGCGCGGCGGGGCGGCACGAGCGGGTCCTCCGCCGAGTCGCGGCAGGGTGATACGGATGTGCCCTCGGCGCAGGCGCGGCAAGGTGGTACGGGTGATACGGATGGGTCCTCCGCCGAGTCGCGGCAGACCGGCACAGGCGTGACCTCGGCCCAGCTGCCGCAGGGCGGCACGGGTGGGTCCCCGGCCGTCGAGCCCCGGTGGGGCGGCACGGATGGCGCGCCCCCCGCCCAGCCGCCGCAGGGCGGCACGGAAGGCG
>NZ_WMBF01000716.1:0-2312 GCF_019400875.1 Streptomyces anatolicus
GTGTGGGGTGGTTCGGGCGGGGTGGCCGGTCGGGTGCCGCCTGGCGCACGAGCCGTCGCGCGGTCGTGTCCCTGCGCTGCCCGATCGCCTCGGCGGGCAGTCCGCCCGGCGCGACGTCCCACGGCTCCACATGTCCGCCGTCCAGCACCTCGACGCGGCCCACGCCCGCGCCCGCGAGGACCGATGCCACGACGGCGCCCACTCGGCCCGCCCCCTGGACGCGGACCCGCATGGCCCGGCGCGCCGCCAGCTTGTCGATCGCCTCGCCGGGCTCGGATGCGAGGAGCGACAGCGAGGCCAGGTCGGCCCGCAACCGGTCCATGGGGCCGCTCCGCTTGCGCAGGGCGTCGGCCGCGGGGCCGCCGCCCGTCGAGTCGTCGAGCAGGCCGGCCCGCGACAGCTCTCCCATTAACGCGTCCACGTGCCCGTCGGGCAGGCCCATCCGCTTGGCCTCCTCACGCAGGAGCGGCAGTCCGCGAGTGCCGTCGAGGAGGGTGAGGAAGCTGCTGGTCGCGGTGTCCATCGGGCCGAGGACCAGGGCGTGCGCGGGCGCGACCCCGAATTGCACGGTGCTCAGGTCCCGCCAGCCGCGCCGCAGTGCGGGCTTCAGTGTCGGATGCATGGTCGTCCCCCGTCGTCCGGTCGGCGCGGTCCTGTCCGCCGCGTCGATCGAATGTCAGGATGCCCGGCGCGCCGGATGGGTGCGGCGCGTTATCCACAGGCGGGGGGTGCTTGTCGTATTAATGGGTGGTGCGGTCGGCCCCAGTGGGCGTTATGGGCCGTGCGGTCCGTCCCGGTGGGCGTCAACGGGCCGTGCGGTCGGTCCCGTGGGCGTCAATGGGCCGGGTGGTCGGCCCCCACGGGCGTGCCGTCGGTCGCATGAGTCGCGCTGCCAGTCGTACTAGTCGAACCAGTCAAACGTCCGGCGAGTGGATCGGCGCCGAACCGTCCCGGAGGCGGGACTTCCCCCATGCCCAGCGGGTAACGTCGGGGCGTGCCCGCCGACCCGTCCCCTCGCGTCGCTGGGGAGACCTCAGCGCGTCGCGCCGGAACTCCCCAGCGCAGCACGGCCAGTCCGCCGCCGCCCGGCGCGGGAGTCGGCGCGGTCGAGGTCAGACGCAGTGCCCGCCGCCGCAGAACGGTCTCGGCGTACCGCGAGGGCGACCGCACCGTCGTCCTCATCCCCGCCCGCATGTCCGAGGCGGAGGAGCAGCGCTGGGTCAACGTGATGCTCGACAAGCTGGCCGCGCAGGAGAGCAAGCGACTTCTCGGTGACGCGGAGCTGTCCGAACGCGCCGAGCAGCTGTCCGAGCAGTACTTCGACGGCCAAGCGAGGCCCGCCTCCGTTCGCTGGGTCACGAACCAGAACACCCGCTGGGGTTCCTGCACTCCTTCCGAGGGCAGCATCCGCCTTTCGCACCGGCTGCAGGGCATGCCCGAGTACGTCGTGGACTACGTCCTCGTCCACGAGCTGGCCCACCTTCTCGTCCCCGGTCACGGACCGCGTTTCTGGCGCCTTCTGGAGGCCTACCCGCGCACGGAGCGGGCCAGGGGGTACCTCGAAGGGGTGGTCGCGGCCGGTCGGCTGCCCCATCTGCCGACCGCCCGCGAGGAGTGAACGTCCGCCGGATCCCACGGTTGTGTAGCGGGTCTGTACCGGCTTGGTTCACTGTCGGACTTTGCGGTTAGCCTGGCGCGACGCATTCACATTCGGGATGGGGGACGGTCGTTACGTATGGCCAGGGAATTCCAACGCGGCCACAAGGCCAAGATCAGTGACCTCACCGCGGGCACCGATCTGTACGTAGGCGTGCAGATCGCGGCTCCCGGGCTGACCTTCGACATCAGCTGCTTCGGCCTCGACGCGAGCGAGCAACTGTCGGACGACCGTTACTTCATCTTCTTCAACCAGCCGAAGTCGCCCGAGGAGTCGATCCAGCTCCTCGGCGCGCAGGCGGGTGACACCGAGTCCTTCCGCGTCACGCTCGACCGCATCCCGCAGCAGATCCAGCGGCTGTCGTTCACCGCGACGATCGACGGTGCCGGGCAGATGTCGCAGGTCGCCTCCGGATACATCCGCGTCGTCGCGGGCGGCGAGGAAGTGGCCCGCTACGCCTTCAACGGCGCGGAGTTCTCCACGGAGCGCGCCGTCATGCTGGGCGACTTCTACCTGAAGGACATGTGGCGGTTCGCCGCGATCGGCCAGGGCTTCGACGGCGGGCTCGACGCCCTCCTGAAGAACTTCGGCGGCGAGGTCGCCGAGGAGGAGCCCGCGCCCGCGCAGCCGCAGGCCGCCGCGCCCTCCTTCGCGC
>NZ_WMBF01000717.1:0-2310 GCF_019400875.1 Streptomyces anatolicus
CAGCCCCGGCGACCCCGGCCGACTAGCCGGCCGCCCGCCTCCTCACCCAGGACCGCCCCTCGCCCTCCACGGCGCAGGGGCGGTCCTGTGTTGCGCGACGTGTTCTCATCTCGCCCCCACGTTGCTACGGTGCCCGCCCTGACGCCCTATCAGCCGTGGCCGCGAGCCGACCAGGGAGGCCCCGCATGCGTGCCCTCATCGCCGCCGCGACCGGCCTCGCCGCCGCCGTCGCCCTGATCCTGACGATCACCGCGATCGGCGCTCCGGCCGGCGAGACGTCACCCGAACCGCTCCTCACCACAGTCCCCGAGCACCCATAGACGTGCACCCATAGACGGAGGGAGGGTCGCCGCGATGCGCCGCAAGGCCGGCCTCGTCCTGCTCGCCCTCGCCGTGTTCTTCACGGCCATGTCCCCGCTCACGCGCTGGTACGCCTTCCCGCGTCTGGCGAAGGTCCCGGCCAACCAGTACCAGGAGGCGGTCCTGGAGGCGGAGGACCCGACCCTCATCGACTACGGCACCATGCAGGCCAAGAAGATCGACAAGGTCACCATCGTGCAGACCCTCAAGGGCAACGTGGAGGCCTCGGAGAAGATCGAGAAGGCGGACGGGGACTCCTCCCGCGACGTCGTCGTCTGGGACGCGCTCTCCTACGTCCAGGACGCCGACGGCAAGATGGTCTCCAAGATCCCTGAGCGCTATATCTTCGACGCGCACAGCCAGGAGCCGGTGCACGCCCCCGGGGAGTCGGTCGACGGGGACCCCGTCAAGCGCCAGGGCATCGAGTTCAAGTGGCCCTTCCTGACGGAGAAGCGGGACTACGAGTACTTCGACGCGCAGGCCCGCGTCACCAAACCCATCCACTACAAGGGCGAACGGACCTTCCGCGGCGTGCGGGTCTACTACTTCGAGCAGACCATCCCCTGGACCAAGGTGCCCTTCCCCAAGACGATGCCGGTCAAGGGCATCACCCCGAAGTCCCTCGCCGGGACCGGCACCACCCGCTGGTACACCACGGTCCGCAAGTTCTGGGTGGAGCCGACCACCGGGGCGCCCGTCTACGGCGAGGAGATCCAGAAGAACGAACTGCGCGGCGGCACGCTCCTCGGCGAACGCGACAAGGTGACGGTCTTCGCCGGGCACGTGAAGATGCGCGAGGACTACATCGAGAGCACGGTCGACCTGGTGAAGTCCCAGCGCGTCCTGGTGCTCCTGCTCACCTCCTACCTCCCCTGGGGCTTCCTCGCCCTCGGCCTGCTCCTGCTCGCGCTCTCCTTCTGGCTGGAGGTTCGCGGTCGCAGGGCGCACGGCTCCGGGCCGGCCACGTCGAACGACGACGACCCGGAACCGGAACCGGAGCCGAAACCGATCAGCGCCTAGGCGTCGTTGTCGCGCCGTCGCGCCTCGCGGGCCTTCGTGTACCGGGTCGGCTCGGCCGCCGCCGGATCCTGTGGCCAGGGGTGCTTGGGATAGCGGCCGCGCAGCTCGGAGCGCACCGCGCGGTAGCCGTCACGCCAGAAGGAGGCCAGATCGGCGGTGACGGCGGCGGGGCGGCCCGCGGGGGAGAGCAGATGGACGAGGACGGGTACGGCGCCGCCCGCGATCCGCGGTGTCCGCGCGAGGCCGAACATCTCCTGCAACTTCACCGCGAGTACGGGCTGTTCGGGGTCGGAGTAGTCGATCCGGATCCTGGACCCGCTCGGTACCTCAAGCCGCTCCGGGGCGAGCGCGTCGAGGCGGGCGGCCTCGCCGGTCGCCCACGGCAGGAGGCGTGTGAGGGCCTGTCCGGCGTCGATGCGGGCGAGGTCGGCGCGGCGGCGCGCCTTGGACAGCTCGGGCTCCAGCCACTCGTCCACGCGCGCGTGGAGGGCGTCCTCCGATACGTCGGGCCAGGGAGCCCCCAGATGCCGGTGCAGGAACGCAAGCCGCTCGCGCAGCTCCTGAGCGCCCCGGGACCACTTCAGCAACCCCATACCCTCCTCACGCAACCCCGTGAGCAGGCCCTTTCGTACGAGGGTGGGGTCGGGGTTCCGCAAGGGGCGCACCGTCAACTCGATGGCCCCGAGCCGTTCGACGCGCCGGGCCACCAGGTCGCCCCCGGACCAGGCCACTTCGGCCCGCTCCGAGAGCAGGGGGGCGGCGGCGCCGCGCGCGATGTCCTCGTCGATGTGCGCGGCCAGCTGCACGCGGGCATGGCCGGCGCCGACGGGGCGGTCGGCGACGGCGACAGCGATCCACTCGGCTCCGGCCAGCGCGGAGCTTGCCTTCAACTCGGCGCGGGTCCCATTGGCCATGAGATAGACCCCGCCC
>NZ_WMBF01000718.1:0-2303 GCF_019400875.1 Streptomyces anatolicus
GGGTAAGCGGGTGTGTGGGAGATGTCGCTGCGAAGCGGCGCGCAGATCCCGCCCCCGGAGCCGCACCCCGAAGACGGCCGACCGGCACGCGCCCCGCCCCAGGGAGCCGCGCGCTAAAGACGCCCTCCGCCGAGGGCCCCGCCACAGCGCCCCCGGCGCGAAACCGGTGACGTCAGTCCGACGCGCTCTCGCGCCAGCGATTGGTGATCGGGAGGCGGCGGTCCTTGCCGAAGCCCTTCGCGGAGATCTTCGTACCCGGCGGATACTGCCGCCGCTTGTACTCCGCCGTATCCACCATCCGCAGCGTCTTCGTCACCAGCTCCCGCTCGAACCCCGCCGCCACGATCGCGTCGGCGCCCTGGTCCCGGTCGACGTACAGCTCCAGGATCGCGTCGAGCACCGGGTAGTCGGGGAGCGAGTCCGTGTCGACCTGGTCGGGACGCAGCTCCGCGCTCGGCGGCTTGCTGATGGAGTTCTCCGGGATCGGCGGCGTCTGCCCCCGCTCCCGCGCCGCCCGGTTGCGCCACCGCGCGAGGCGGAAGATCGCCGTCTTGTAGACGTCCTTGATCGGTCCGTACGCGCCCACGGAATCCCCGTACAGCGTGGAGTAGCCCACCGCCAGCTCCGACTTGTTGCCCGGCGCGAGCACGATGTGCCCCTCCTGGTTGGAGATCGCCATCAGCATCGTGCCGCGCAGCCGCGACTGGATGTTCTCCTCGGCGAGCCCGGTGAGCCCGAGCGCACCCATGTACGCGTCGAACATCGGGGCGATCGGCACCGTACGGAAGTTGAGCCCCGTGCGGCGCGCCAGCTCCTCCGCGTCGCCGATGGAGTGCTCGGACGAGTAGCGGGACGGCATGGCGACCCCGTACACGTTCCGCGCGCCCAGCGCGTCGCAGGCGATGGCGGCCGTGATCGCCGAGTCGATGCCACCGGAGAGCCCGATCAGCACGCTGCTGAAGCCGTTCTTCGCGGCGTACGCGCGCAGGCCCACGACCAGCGCCGAGTACACCTCCTCGTCGTCGTCGAGCCGCTCGGCGTAACCGCCGGTCAGCTCCGCCTCGTACGCGGGCAGCGGCTCCTCGGAGAGCGTGACGTGCTCGACGCGCAGCCCGTCATCCACGACACCGGACGGCGGCACGGGCGCGGCGGCGGGCAGGTCGAGGTCCAGGACCACACAGCCCTCCGCGAACTGCGGCGCCCGCGCGATGACTTCGCCGTCCTTGTCCACGACGATCGAGTCACCGTCGAAGACCAGCTCGTCCTGCCCGCCGATCATCGCCAGGTACGCGGTGGTGCAGCCCGCCTCCTGGGCGCGCTTGCGGACCAGTTCGAGCCGCTGGTCGTCCTTGTTCTGCTCGTACGGCGAGGCATTGATGGAGAGCAGCAGGCCCGCCCCCGCGCTGCGGGTCGCCGGCACACGGCCGCCGTCCTGCCAGAGGTCCTCGCAGATGGCGAGGGCCACGTCGACGCCGTGCACGCGCACGATCGGCAGGGTCTCGCCCGGCACGAAGTAGCGGAACTCGTCGAAGACGCCGTAGTTGGGCAGGTGGTGCTTGGAGAAAGTCAGCGCGACCTCGCCCCGGTGCAGCACGGCCGCGGCGTTGCGCGGCGCGCCCGCGGGCTGGCCGTAGCGGGGCTTGGCCTCCTCGGTGCGGTCGAGATAGCCGACGACGACCGGCAGCTCGCCGAAGCCCTCGTCCTTCAACCGGGCGGCGAGCGCGTGCAGCGCCTGCCGGGAGGCGTGGACGAAGGACGAACGCAGGGCGAGGTCCTCCACGGGGTACCCGGTCAGCGCCATCTCGGGGAACGCGACGAGGTGCGCCCCCTGCTCGGCGGAGTGCCGGGTCCAGTGGACGATCGCCTCGGCGTTCCCGGCGAGATCGCCGACGGTCGAGTCGATCTGGTTCAGGGCGAGACGTAGTTGAGGCACGCGCCCAGTGTAATCGTCAAAGCGACGCGATGCCGGATGGGCCGGGGGCCCGGGGGCCTGCCGGGCGGGCCGAGGCCCTGGCGCCCGTGGCCCGGCAGCCGCTCCCGCCGCCGGGGGGCGGCCACGCCGTCACCCGCCTGGAGCGGCCGCCCCGGGTCACCCGCTGGGAGTGGCTGGCTGATTGCCTGTCGGGAGTGGTTGGCCGGTCGTCCGCCGGAGTGGCCGCCCGGTCGCCCGTTGCGAGTGGCTGGCCGGTCGCCTGCCGGGAGCGGCCGCCCCGTCACCCGCCGGAAGCGGTCGCCCCGGGTCACCGCCGGGAGCGGGAGCGGCTGCCCGGTCGCCCGGCGGGAGCAGCTGCCCGGTCATCCGG
>NZ_WMBF01000719.1:0-2289 GCF_019400875.1 Streptomyces anatolicus
CGACAGCGGCGGATCAGACCCGGCGGGCCCGCCCCGCCCGGCCGGAACGCCGGCCGGAGCCCCGGCCGCCCCGCCTCGCGGAACTGGAAGCTCCGCCGAACAGCCGGGCGACCGCACGGAACGGCAGGGTGACGACGGTGGCGAGGGCGCCGCCGATCTGACGCAGGATGTCCGCGATGGCACGGAACATAGGGATTCCCCTTTCGTCTCCCGGCGCTGCCGCGATGGCGGCCAGGAGACGCACGGGTACCTCAGAGAGGCGAAGCCATGCCTGAAAGCACCCTCAGCCCTGCCGAGCCGACCGGCCGGAACCGCCTCAGCCCTTGCCGAGCAGATCCGCCGGGAACGCCCCGGCCTGCAACGCCGCCCCGATGAACACGGTGCCGAGCTCCGTCAGGCGTTCGACGCCCGCCGCGCCCAGATGCTCGTAGGGCGCCCGGTCCAGCCGGTCCGTGTCCGCCTCGATGTCCCGGCGCAGCGCCACCCCGTCCTCCGTCAACTCGCCCTCGCCGTCGAGCAGTCCGCGCCCGCGCAGCCGCTCCTCGGCGGCGTCCCACTCCTGCTGGTTCCAGCCGCGGGTGGAGAAGACCCACTTCGGGGCGATGCCCTTGCCCGTGGCCGTGTGGGTCACCAGCGCTTCCAGGCCGTCGAGCCCGGCGTCGAGCAGCACGGTCAGGTGTCCGTCGCCGCGGTGCTCGCGCAGCAGCGTGGCCGCGTGCCAGTAGGCGAGGTGCGGCTCGTCGGGGACCGGCAGATCGGCGTGGGCCGAGTACAGGGGGCGCGCGGTACGGGTACAGGCCTCGGCGGCGCGCAGCGCGAGCCCCGCGGCCTCCGCCATCTCCGCGGAGGCCACGGCCTCCTCCCCGAGGACCCGGCGCAGCGTGGCGTCGACGGCGCGCAGACGTGCGCCGATGACCTCCCCGGGGCCGGCGGTGTTCCACACCTCGGGCACATGCGCGGCGACCAGCTCGTGCTTGTAGTTGTAGAAGGCGGCCGTCACGACACCGGCGCCGACGGGGCCCATCGCGGCCGCACGCACGGCGAAGTTGACGGCACTGGGGTGGGTGATCCCCAGCTGGGCCATCTCCCGCGTCACGTCCGGCGAGAAGTAGTGCGTCGAGTGCAGGGAGTTGAGCACGCTGTGACAGCGGCGCCCCGCGCGCGGGTGCAGCGCGGAGTCCGAGGGCGAGGTCGTCGAAGAGGTCATGAGGGCACGATACCTACTGGTTGGTATGGCGTCCGCAAGGTCGGCTGCAACGTCCATGGCAGGAAAGGTGGGGTGCTCGTCATTGCGGCCACCACTCCGAGACCCAAGAATCGAGGGCATGGAGCAGCGAACCGTCCTGGTCGTCCTCTTCGAGGGGGTCCAAAGCCTCGACGTCACGGGCCCCGTGGAGGTCTTCACGGGCGCCACGCACTGCCTCACCGACCCCGCCGACGGATACCTCGTCCGCACCGCCTCCATGGACGGGAAGCCCGTACGGACGTCCAGCGGCCTCACCCTCGTCCCGGACCACGCGCTGCCCGACGCCCCCGTCCCGCACACCCTGCTCGTCCCGGGCGGCACCGGCACCCGCCCGCCGGACCCGGAGCTGATCGACTGGCTGCGCGCCCACGGCCCGCGGGCACGGCGCCTGGTCTCGGTCTGCACCGGCGCCATCCGCCTTGCCGAGGCGGGCCTCCTGGAGGGCCGCCGGGCGACGACGCACTGGGCGTACTGCGCCAAGCTCGCCGAGGACCACCCGGGCATCGAGGTCGACCCGGACCCGATCTACGTACGCGACGGCCATGTCGCCACATCCGCTGGGGTCACCGCCGGAATCGACCTCGCCCTCGCGCTCGTGGAGGAGGACCTGGGCCGCCAAGTGGCGCTGACCGTCGCCCGCTACCTGGTCGTCTTTCTGCGACGCCCGGGGAACCAGGCGCAGTTCAGCGTCCAGCTCGCCGCGCAGACCGCGCGCCGCGAGCCACTGCGCGAGGTCCAGCAGTGGATCACCGAGCACCCGGCCGACGACCTGTCGGTCGACGCGCTCGCCGCCCGCGCCCGCCTCTCGCCCCGCCACTTCGCCCGCGCCTTCCAGGCCGAGACCGGCCTGACACCGGGCAAGTACGTCGAGCGCGTCCGCGTCGAGCACGCCCGCCGCCTCCTGGAGGACACCTCCGACGGGGTGGAGGAGGTCTCCCGCGCCTGCGGCTACGGCACACCGGAGACCATGCGCCGCGCCTTCATCAAGGCGCTCGGCACGGCCCCCGCGGAGTACCGCCGCCGCTTCCACCCCACCCCCGCAC
>NZ_WMBF01000076.1:0-20512 GCF_019400875.1 Streptomyces anatolicus
GGGCGGGGCTGGGTGGTGCCCCTGCGCAGGAAGCGGGGGAGGGCGAGGGTGACGAAGCCCTCGGCCTGCATGGCGGCGAAGCCGATGCGGGGCAGGTCCTTGCTGGAGCGGTAGACGACGAAGCGGGGCTCCCAGCGGGGGCGGAACTTCGCGTTGAACTTGTACAGGGACTCGATCTGGAACCAGCGGGACAGGAAGACCAGCAGGCCCCGCCAGGCGCGCAGGACCGGGCCCGCGCCGATCTTCTCGCCGCGGGCGAGGGCCGCGCGGAACATCGCGAAGTTGAGCGAAACGCGCGTGATGCCGAGCTTCGGGGCGGCCTGGAGGGCGGCCACGATCAGCAGCTCGTTCATGCCGGGGTCGGCCGAGCGGTCGCGGCGCATGAGGTCCAGGGAGACGCCGTCCTTGCCCCAGGGGACGAAGTGGAGGACGGCCTTGAGGTCTCCGTAGGGGCCCGCTTCCTCGTCGGCCTTGTGGGCGGTGGCGATCAGGCAGTCGCCGTCGTTCGGGTCGCCGATGCGGCCGAGCGCCATGGAGAAGCCGCGCTCGGTGTCGGTGCCGCGCCAGTCGTCGGCGGCGCGCTGGATCTTGGCGAGCTCCTGCTCACCGAGGTCACGGATGCGCCGTACGCGCGTCTCGTAGCCATTGCGCTCGATCCGCTTGACCATCTGGCGTACGTTGCGCATCGCACGCCCGGACAGGGAGAAATCCGCGACGTCCACCACCGCCTCGTCGCCCAGTTCGAGCGCGTCGAGGCCGGTCTCGCGGGTCCAGACCTCGCCGCCCGTCTCGGAGCAGCCCATGACGGCGGGCGTCCAGGAGTGGGCCTTCGCCTCGTCCATGAAGCGCTCGATGGCGCCGGGCCAGGCCTCGACGTCGCCGATCGGGTCGCCGCTGGCGAGCATCACTCCGGAGACGACGCGGTAGGTGACGGCGGCCTTGCCGCTGGGGGAGAAGACGACGCCCTTGTCGCGGCGGAGCGCGAAGTGGCCGAGCGAGTCGCGGGCGCCGTGCCGGTCGAGCAGGGCGCGCAGCCTCGTCTCGTCGTCCTCGGTGAGGCGGGCGGCCGGGTGCTCGGGGCGGAAGGCCAGGTAGATGGTGGTGAGGGCGGTGAGCATGCCGAGGGCGCCGAGGGAGAAGCCGACGGTCCAGGACGTACTGCCGTAATAGCCGACCGGGCCCTCGAAGCCGAAGAGGCCGTAGAGGACGTGCTGGAGGCGTTCGGTGATACTGGGGTCCCCGATGACCTTGCCGGGGTGGGCGCTTACGATCACCAGCCCCAGCAGGATGGAACCCGCTCCGAGGAGGACGAAGTTGGCCAGCGCCCGCCAGCGGCTGCGCGGGTCGGGCAGGGCCGTGAACTCACTCCGATGGCGCAGGAGCAGCGCGAGGAGCGCGAGCGAGATCACGACACCGATCACCGAGTGCCGGTATGTGAACTGCGCCACGGCTCCCGCGGGCAGCAGCACCACGGCGGCCCGCCAGGCCCGCCGCTTGTGGCGCCGCAGGCCGTGGGCGAGCAGGAGCAGCAGAATGCCGGAGCTGAGCGCGAGCGCGGCCGCGAAGGGGCCGAGCGCGCCGGGCAGGACCTCGGCGATGGCGTGCATGCGGCTGTGCCGGAAGCGGGGGAAGACACCTGCCGCCACGTTCAGCAGGCCTACGATCGTGCAGGCTCTGGCGACGAGGGTCGGCACGGCCTCGGGGCGCGGGCCGCGCAGTATCCGGTGGAGGCGGCCGTCGCGGTGCCGGTCGTCACCGCCCGGAACCCCACCCGACATTTCGCCATCTATCCTGACAGACATCGCATCCTGTAGTTCTGCGAGAGAGCTTGAATCCGGTGCCAAAACGGCATCCGGCACCTTTGCGCCCTCTAGGACGGTCCTTCAGGGAAACGGGTTCATTCCGCACCGGAAACGGCTGGAGAAGCTCGGGCAACATCCTAGGCGAGCAACAGCCCGGAACCCCGAGGCAACGGTAGTAGAAAGCGCAGGCAGGAACACCCTATGGGTCTCACGAGCAACAAGGTCCTCGCCCTTGCGGTCTTGCTGGCCGTACTGCTCTTCTTCGGCACGATCTGGCTCTGGCCCCGGCTGGCCCGCCGCTCCTGGAAGGCCGTCACCGGCCGCGTGGGGCTGCTCCTTGCCACCCAGATCGCGATCTTCGCATCGGTGGGTCTCGCGGCCAACCAGGCCTTCGGCTTCTACGCCACCTGGGCCGACCTCTTCGGCCAGGAGACGAGCCCGGGGATAGTGGTGGACCACGATCCGGCCAAAGGGGGATCGGGGCCCGTCAAGGTCGTCGACACCCAGACCGTGAACGTGCCCGGCGGCAGCCGCCCGTCACTGGGCGGCCAGATCCAGAAGATCGAGGTCGGCGGCAAGGAGTCACGGATAGGCAGCCCCGCCTACGTCTACCTGCCGCCCGAGTACTTCCAGCCGCAGTACCGCGACCGCACGTTCCCCGCTGCCGTGGCCCTCACCGGCTACCCGGGCACCGCCGAGGCGCTCATCAAAGGGCTGCACTACCCCCAGACCGCCCACAAGCTGGCCGGCGACGGCAAGATGCAGCCGATGATCCTGGTCATGATGCGGCCGACCGTGGCGCCGCCGCGCGACACGGAGTGCGTGGACATCCCCGGCGGCCCGCAGACCGAGACGTTCTTCGCCAAGGACCTGCCCGACGCCCTCTCGCAGCACTACAGGGTGGGCACCAAGGCCCGGAACTGGGGCATCATCGGCGACTCCACGGGCGGCTACTGCGCCCTCAAGCTCGCCATGCACCACCCCGACAAGTACGGCGCCGCGGCGGGGCTCTCGGCGTACTACAAGGCCCCCATCGACGTCACCACCGGCGATCTCTTCCACGGTGACAAGCAGTTGGAGCGCGAGGCCGACCTCATGTGGTACCTCGACCACAAGCCGGCGCCCAAGACCTCCTTGCTGGTGACCACCAGCAAGAAGGGCGAGGACAACTACCAGGACACCTTGAAGTTCATCGACAAGGTGAAGGAGCCCACGCGCGTGTCGTCGATCACGCTCGAAAGCGGGGGGCACAACTTCAACACCTGGCGCAGGGAGATCCCCGCCACCCTCCAGTGGATGAGCGGACGGCTCAGCCACAACTGACGGACCCGGTGGCCCGGATGACCCACGGTCAGCCCGGCGGCCCCGGAGAACCGCGGTTCAGTCGGCGCCGATCGCCGCGATCGTCTCCAGCTCGACCTCTGCCCGCGCGATGTCACGGGCGTCCGCCGCCGTCGAGCGGCGCAGGGCCTCATGCAGCCTCGCCGGTGTCAGCACGCCCAGGAAGCGGCCCTCGCTCTCCTTGTCGATGACCGCGATCCAGCCCGCGTCGTGCTGGAGCATCGTCGCGAACGCCTGCTTCAGGCTCGCCCCCACCGGCAGCCACGCCTCCATGCGGCGGGCGTGCTCGCGGACCGTGCCGTCGCCCACGCGCGCGTGCTCGGCGGAGATCCAGCCGTGCAGGTTGTTGTCGCCGTCCAGGACCACCGCCCAGCGGGCGTCGAGGTCCTTGGGCAGCGCGTCGTCCAGGTGCACCACGGGGGGCTGTTCCAGGTCGCCCTCCTCGATCGGGGTCACGGAGAGCCGCTTCAGGCCCCGGTCGGCGCCGACGAAGTCGGCCACGTACGCGTTGGCGGGGGCGCCGAGGACCGTCGAGGGGGTGTCGAACTGCTCGATGCGGCCCTCTCCGTAGACCGCGATGCGGTCGCCGAGGCGGACGGCCTCCTCGATGTCGTGCGTGACGAAAAGGACCGTCTTGCGCACGGCCTGCTGCAGGCGCAGGAACTCGTTCTGCAGATGCTCGCGCACTACCGGGTCGACCGCGCCGAACGGCTCGTCCATGAGGAGCACCGGCGGATCGGCCGCCAGGGCGCGGGCCACGCCGACGCGCTGGCGCTGGCCCCCGGAAAGCTGCTCGGGGTAGCGGTCGCCGAAGACGGACGGGTCGAGGCCGACCAGGTCGAGTAGTTCGGCGGCGCGCTCGCGGGCCTTGCCGCGCTTGACGCCGAGCAGGTGCGGCACGGTCGCCGTGTTCTCCAGGACGGTCTTGTGCGGGAAGAGGCCGACCTGCTGGATGACGTAGCCGATGCGGCGTCTCAGTTGCACGGGGTCGATGGCGGATATGTCGTCCCCGTCGACGAATATCCGGCCCTCACTCGGCTCGATGAGCCGGTTCACCATCTTCATCGTGGTCGTCTTGCCGCAGCCCGACGGGCCGACGAGCGTGACCAGTTCACCCTCGGCGACCTCGAAGGACAGATCGTCGACGGCCGTGGTGCCGTCCGCGTAACGCTTGGTGACGTGCTCGAACCGGATCATGTTTCCCCATTGTGCCGGGCGGTGACGGGCTGTGCGTGACGGCTGTGTTGCGGCCGCACGAGGAGTCTCGGCGATTGTCAGTGCCGCGCGTTAGGGTCGCCAGACACGGGGGGACGTGTGTGCGGCATACGTTCGTGGATTCGGGGGAGGTGGGGCGCGTGGCCGAGCAGAACTGTCTGGTGACGAACGACTGGATCTGCGGGGAGTACCTCCGCTCGCGCAGCCAGGAGCTGACCGACGCGACCCTTCAGCACATCGGGATCACGCTCGCCTCGGTGGCGATAGGCCTCGCCGTGTCCCTGCCGCTCGCGCTCCTCGCCCGGCGGTGGCGCTTCCTGTCGGGGCCCATCCTCGGCGTGACGACCGTGCTGTACTCGGTCCCCTCGCTCGCGATGTTCTCGCTGCTCCTGCCGTTCTTCGGACTCTCGGTCTCGCTGGTCGTCACGGGCCTTGTGCTGTACTCCCTGACGGTCCTCGTGCGCAACATCCTGGCCGGTCTCCAAGCCGTCCCCGAAGAGGCACGCGACGCCGCCAGGGGCATGGGGTACGGCCCCTTGAGGCTCCTGTGGGAGGTGGAGCTGCCGCTCGCGCTGCCCGCGCTGCTGGCCGGCGTCCGCATCACCACGGTCTCCACGGTCGCGCTGACGACCGTCGGCGCCATCGTCGACTACGGCGGCCTCGGCACGCTGATCCTCGACGGCCTCGACACGACCTTCAAGGCGCAGGTGCTCACGGCGTCCGTGCTCTGCGTGCTGCTGGCCGTCGTCGCCGACCTGCTGCTGCTCGGGCTCCAGCGGTGGCTGACGCCGTGGACGAGGGTCCACCGAATACGGACGAGCCGCGCCGCGCGCAAGGCGGCCGTGGCCAAGGTGGCTGAACCTGCATGAACGCGATCACCGGTGCGTACGACTGGCTGACCACGGGCGCCAACTGGCAGGGCGAGAAGGGGGTGTGGCACCGCCTGGCCGAGCATTTGTACTTCAGCGGGGTCTGCCTCGCCGTCGCCTGCCTGATCGCACTGCCCCTCGCGCTCTACCTCGGCCACATCGGCAAGGGCGGCGCCCTCGCGGTCAACATCTCCAACGTCGGCCGTGCGGTGCCCACGCTCGCCCTGCTGATCCTGCTCACGCTCACCCCGCTCGGTGAGCACGGCGACGCGCCGACGCTGATCGCGCTGGTCCTGTTCGCCGTGCCGCCGCTGCTGACCAACGCCTACCTCGGGATGCGCGAGGTCGACCGGGCTGTGGTGGAGGCGGCGCGCGGGATGGGCATGAGCGGCGGGCAGCTGTTCGCACGGGTCGAGCTGCCGCTCGCATATCCGCTGATCATGACCGGTGTCCGCTCGGCGGGGGTGCAGGTCGTCGCGACGGCCACGCTCGCCGCGATGGCGGGCGAGGGCGGCCTCGGCCGGATCATCACCGCCGGGTTCAACCTGCAGAACACGCCCCAGGTAGTCGCGGGCGCCTTCCTGGTGGCGCTGCTCGCGCTCCTGGTGGAGGGCGCCCTGGTGGTGGCCGGGCGTGTCTTCGACCCGATGCGGCGGTCCGGCGGATCGGCCCACTGAGTCCTGTCTTCTCTCCCTTTCTCCCTTCTCGTGTCTCCCTTTCGAAATGGTGGTTCACCGATGAACAGCACAACGCGTCGCGCGCGACGGATGGCAGGGACGGCCGCGGCCGTCGTGGCGCTGACCGCGGGTCTCGCCGCGTGCGGCGGGGACAGCCTGGAGGACGACGGCAAGGGGGCGGACAAGGCGGGCGACGGCAAGAAGGGCTCGCTCGTGGTGGGTTCGGCGCGCTTCACCGAGCAGAAGGTCCTCGCCGAGCTGTACGTGGGCGTTCTCGAGGAGGCCGGATATGACGCGCAGGTCAAGACCGTGCAGAACCGCGAGATCTACAAGCCCGAACTGAAGAAGGGCTCGATCGACATCGCGCCCGAATACGCGGCGACGCTCGCGGAATTCCTCAACCTCGAGAAGAACGGCCCGAAGGCGAAGACCGTCGCCTCCAGCGATCTCGACACGACAGTGAGTGCACTGGAGAAGCTTGCGAAGCCGCAGGGCCTGAAGGTGCTCCCGGCGGGCGAGGCGGTCGACCAGAACGCGTTCGCGGTGTCCAAGGAATACGCCGAGAAGCACAAGCTCAAGACCCTCTCGGATCTCGGCAAGTCGGGGGAGAAGGTCAGGATCGCGGCGGGTGACGAATGCGAGACCCGGCCGTTCTGCGCGCCCGGCCTGAAGAAAAAGTACGGGATCGATGTCACCGGAATCGACCCCAAGGGCGTCGGCACCACGCAGTCCAAGCAGGCCGTCAAGAACGGCACGGACCAGCTGGTGCTGACCACGACGACCGACGCGACGCTGAAGAACTACGACCTCGTGATCCTCGAGGACGACAAGAAGCTGCAGAACGCGGACAACATCCTTCCTGTCGTCAACGCCAAGGAAGCGGGCGGCAAGGAGATAGCCGACGCGCTCGCGAAGCTGACCAAGACGCTCACGACGGAAGACCTCATCGAACTCAACCGGAAGGTCGATGAGGAGCGTCAGAAGGAAGCGGATGTCGCGCAGGAGTATCTGGAGTCGAAGGGTCTGATCGGAAGTTGATCAAGGCGCCGCCAGGGAAGTTCCGGGGTCGAAGCGGAGGTTGACCGCTGGAGCAAAGCGGAGGAGGGGTGGGGAGTTGTGGCGAGTTATGGAAGTGGCACCTGCTTTTTGGCGGGCGGGGCTCCGGACTTCGCCTACGCGCGGTAAGTTTCTGGCCATGCCACGTGGACGTCACCGCCATTCCCCACCCCTGCACAGGCTGCTTCCTCCTTCGACGGTCGCAGGCGTCTCTGTTCTCTGCGCCGGCGGCGCCTGGATGTTCGCGGAACCGATCGTGCTCCGCGGGCTCGTCGCCGCCGCGGCGGCCGCCGCGGTCGTCGGCTCGGTCGTCATGCGCCGCTGGGACCAGGCGGCCGGCAAGCGCGTCGCCGAACTCACGCGCGCCAGAGCGAGCGACGAGTGGCGCCACGAGGAGCGGATAGCCGAGGTCGAGTCCGACCTCGACGAGTCCCGCGAGCTGCGGGGCAAGCTGGAGACCAAGCTGCGCGCCAAGCGTTCCGAGCTTGCCGCGCTGCGCAACGAACACGCTGCGCTGCTTCGGCGGTACGCGACCGCGGAGACTGAGCGGGCCAGTGCCCTTGAGGGGCGGCGGCTGCTTGCCATCGAGGCGTCCTCGCCCTCGTCCTCGTCGGCGCCGGAGCTTCCGGCTTCCGGCACGGGTTCTGGCACGGGGGCCTCACGGCCTCGCTCTTCCTGCGGGCCAACGCGGCGCTCGATCATCTCGCTGTCCCGCACGAAGCCGATGACGCTTCTCGGGGTGACCGCCCGGGGAAGTCCGGGGCGGCCGACGGATTCGGCGGGCACGAGCGCGCGGTCGCCGTCGCGCCGCCCGTTCAGGCGCGGCGCCCCATGCCCCAGGGTGGGTTCGACTTCTTCGGTACGAAGGGTTCGGCGGGGGCGGCCGGGGCGGCTCCGGCCGCGCTGGAGTCCGTGCAGGACGAGGATCTTGCCGACGTGGTGGGTGAGGAGGCCCTTGCGGTCCATCAGGCGGACGGGCAGGTTGTTGATCTGACGGCGCATGATGAGACCGAGCAGATTGATGTGGGGGAGTTGCGGACTGCCCTTCGGGCGTGAGCGTCGTTGCTCCGCTGGCTGTGGGGTGCGGGTTCGGCGGGTGGGTCGTCTCCTGCGGGCGCGTCGTGGCTGGTCGCGCAGTTCCCCGCGCCCCTTACGGGGCGCAACCCGCGCCCGCTTCTACGGGGCGCAGCCCCCCGCTTACGCCATCCAGCGGTCCGGGCGGGCCCTGTCGCGGCCCGTGCGGGAGCGGGACGCCTGGGAGTGGAGGAGCGTGGCCGCCTCTTCGGCGGGGCGCAGGCGGGCCGTCACCGTCTTGTTGGCGCCCGTGTCCACCCGTACGTCGGCCACGCCCTTGTACCGCTCCCAGGGCCCCTGTGAGAGCCGCACGCTCTGCACCTTGGCGTGCGGCACCAGCGACAGGCGCCGCTTGAGCAGACCGTGCCGTGCCGCGAAGACGGCGTCGGTGACCACGAGTCCGTACCCCTTCCACCAGAGCGGCACGCACCACGCCGCCCGCGCGGGAGGCCGGGACAGCTCGGCGGGCTCCGGCACGCGCGCGCCCGGCAGGACGCGGGCGATCACCGCCTCCGCCAGCTCCCGCGGCGCCACCGGCACCAGCACGGTGTTGGCCGAGCCCGCCACGTCCAGCTCCACCCGCACCCAGCCGTACCGCCGCCACAGCAGGGGCTGCACGATGTGCACGGTCTGCACGCGCCCCGGTGGCACCGTCTCGTGTGCCTTGTCGAGCAGCCCGTGGTCGATGCGCAGGCCGTCCGGGGACTCGCCCACCGTCCAGTCGTACTCCTTGATGAAGCGCCCGCCGCTGCTCGCGAACGCGCCGCCCAGTATGGGCAGGCCGGTGGCGAGCACTGTCCACAGGTTGTGCGTGGCGAACCACAGGACCGTCGGGACGACGGTCGCGGCGACGAGCATCACCCAGGGGGCGCCGGTCAGCATCAGGGAGAAGGCGAGCATGCGCGGCTGCACGTGCAGCAGGCCGCGCACCGGCGCCTCGCCGACCTCACGCGCCTTCTCGGGGGCGAAACCGGCTGCCCGCGCGAGGAGTTCGGCGCGCAGTTCGGTGGCGTCGCGCTCGCCGAGGTAGGCCAGCTCGTCCTTCTTCTCGGCGCCGACGACGTCCAGCTTCAGCTTGGCGACCCCCGCTATCCGGGCGAGCAGCGGCCGCGTCACGTCGACGGCCTGGAGCCGGTCGAGGCGGATATGGGCGGTGCGCCGGAAGAACAGGCCGGTGCGGATGCGCAGTTCGGTGTCGGTGACCGCGAAGTGGGTGAACCACCAGCTCAGGAAGCCGTACGCGGCGCCGCCGATGAGCACGGCCGCGCTGCCCAGGAGCAGGGTCGTGGTGGTCAGCGCGGAGAGGCGCTGCTGTGTGCCGTTCGGGTCGTGGACGGCCCAGCCCACCAGGACCGCGAAGGGTGCCCAGGCGCGGCGCAGCGGCGTCACGGGGTGCAGCCGCCGCTCGGTCACGCCCCCGCTCCCCACCGCCCCGCTGCTGGCCGAGCTCTCCGGTACTCCGCTCACAGCCCCGCTGCCGGCCGAGGTCTCCGGTACGCCGCTCACAGCCCCGCCGATCTGGCCTCGCCCAGCTCCGTCAGCCGGTCGCGCAGCCGCTCGGCCTCCTCGGGGAGCAGGCCCGGGATGCGCGCGTCGGTGGCGGCGGCAGCGGTGTGCAGCTGCACGCTCGCCAGGCCGAAGTGCCGCTCCACGGGCCCGGAGGTCACCTCGACGAGCTGCATCCGGCCGTACGGCACCACGGTCTCCTCGCGCCACAGCACGCCCCGGCTGATGAGCAGGTCGTCGTCGCGCTCGGCATACCGCCACGTGAGCCAGTTGCGCTCCACCATCGGCCAGCCCCACACCAGGAAGGCCAGCGGCACCAGCGCGAAGGCCGCCCACGCCGGGCCCGCGAAGAGGCCGAGCAGCACTCCGGTGGCCGCCGTGAGCGGCACCAGCCAGACCACAAGCAGCAGCCGCCGCATCCTGAGCAGCCCCCGTGGCAGCCCCGTCCACACCGGCTCGACCCGTTCCCCCGCCGGTCCAGCGGTCCCTGACGTCCCCGTTTCCATGCCCCCAGCGTACGTATGCCCTCCGACAGTCGTGCGGGCCTGTGGACAACCGCGTACGGCCCGGACGAAAGGGCGGGCCCGCCAGCCGCGTACGCGGGGAGCGCGTGCGAGAGACTGTGCGCATGAGTCCCACGGCGGAGACCACCACGCAGACCACGCTCGGCATCGGCGGCGCGGCCGAGAGCACCGACATGGTGCTCAACATCGGCCCCCAGCACCCGTCCACGCACGGAGTGCTCCGTCTGCGCCTCGTCCTGGACGGCGAGCGCATCCAGCACGCGGAGCCGGTGATCGGCTATATGCACCGCGGCGCGGAGAAGCTCTTCGAGGCCCGGGACTACCGGCAGATCGTGATGCTGGCCAACCGCCACGACTGGCTGTCGGCCTTCTCGAACGAACTCGGCGTGGTCCTCGCCGTCGAGCGGATGCTCGGCATGGAGGTCCCCGAGCGCGCGGTGTGGACACGCACCCTGCTCGCGGAGCTGAACCGCGTGCTCAACCACCTGATGTTCCTCGGGTCGTACCCCCTCGAACTGGGCGGAATCACCCCGGTGTTCTACGCGTTCCGCGAGCGCGAGGAGCTGCAGAACGTCATGGAGGAGATTTCCGGCGGCCGTATGCACTACATGTTCAACCGCGTGGGCGGCCTCAAGGAGGACCTGCCCGCGGGGTGGACGACCCGCGCGCGGGAGGCCGTCGCGTCGGTGCGTTCGCGCATGGACGTGTACGACAACCTGGTGCTGGGCAACGAGATCTTCCGGGGCCGTACGCGCGGTGTCGGCGTCCTGAGTCCCGAGGCGGTGCACGCCTACGGAGTGAGCGGCCCCATCGCCCGCGCCTCCGGGGTCGACTTCGACCTGCGCCGCGACGAGCCCTACCTGGCGTACGCCGAACTCCAGGACACCCTGAAGGTCGTCACGCGCCAAGAGGGCGACTGCCTGGCCCGCTTCGAGTGCCTTCTGGAGCAGACCCACAACGCCCTCGACCTCGCCGACGCCTGCCTTGACCGGATCGCGGAACTCCCGCAGGGCCCGATCAACCAGCGCCTGCCGAAGGTCCTCAAGGCCCCCGAGGGCCACACGTACGCGTGGACCGAGAACCCCCTCGGCATCAACGGCTACTACCTGGTCTCCAAGGGCGAGAAGACCCCCTACCGCCTGAAGCTGCGCTCGGCCTCGTACAACAACATCCAGGCGCTGGCCGAGCTGCTTCCGGGGCAGCTCGTCGCGGACATGGTGGCGATCCTCGGGTCACTCTTCTTCGTGGTCGGCGACATCGACAAGTAGCGCGGCGGCCGCGGGGACGCCGACGGGCTGCACCAGCCACCCGAAATCCCCGAGCCCGCCGGACGCCGTCAGCTCGGCGGCCTGCCCCGCGCGCGCGAGGGCGCGTACGTACGCGGCGGGGTCCTCGGAGGCCAGCGACAGCGGGGGGCGGCCGCCGCTCACCCCGAGCGCGCCGAGCGCCGCCCGCTGGGTGAGCAGCGCGGCACCCTCCGCCGCGCAGGCGTCCAGCGCCACATGCGCGGTGATGTCACAGCTCCCGTCCGGCACCGGAGCCGTCTCACGGCCCGCCCTGAAGCCCGTGAGCGTCCCGAAGGGCGGGCGGGCCTCCCGGGCGTGCGCGTAGTCCACGGCGACCGCCAGACCGCGCTCCAGGGACGCCACGGCCGCCGCCCACGCCTCGTCCCGGGTCCGGCCGATCTCCGCGCGCAGTCCGGGCTCGGCCTCAAGAGGCCACCAGCGCGCCAGCCACGCGGCATCGGGGCCGTCGGCGGGCTCGCCCAGCGACTCGGTGCCGTCGTCGCGTACGAGCACCCGGCGCGTCGTCCCGTCGGCGGCCACCTCGGCGACGTCCACGGGGACGTTGTCCAGCCACTCGTTGGCGAAGAGCAGACCCGTCACGCCGGCCGGCGGAGCGGCCCGCCAGTCGACGCGCGGGTCGAGGCCCGCCGGGCGCTCCGCGCGCTCCACCGCGTACGCACGCACGCGTGCCGCCACATCGGGGGGCAGCGTAGCGAGCACGCCTGCGGTCAGTTCGCCACGGCCCGCGCCCATGTCCACGAAGGCGACCTCTTCCGGGTGGCCAAGCACCTCGTCGACGCGGCACAGCAGCCGGGCCACGGCGGCCGCGTAGAGGGGCGAGGCGTGCACGGAGGTGCGAAAGTGCCCCGCAGGGCCCTCAGGGCGGCGGTAGAAGCCGTCAGGGCCGTACAGGGCCGTCTCCGTGGCCTCGCGCCAGCCTCGCGGGACACTCACCCCGGCACCGTCGTCGTCATACGTCACAGACCGCAGGCTAAGGGGGCCTCCACCTTGGGGAGTACACGCGCTCGACGCGGATCGCACCTCCGGTTGACCCCGGGGTGCCGTCGGTCTGCCTACGCTGGGTTACGTGCAGCGCCTCTATGACTTTCTCCGCAGGCACCCGACATGGGTCGACGGCTTCTGGGCCTTCGTCCTGCTCGGGATCTCCGGGATCGGTCTGGTGTCCATGTCCGAGACGAACGGCGACGCGCCGGGCGTCGCGGCGATCCCGGTCGCCCTCGGACTCTCCCTGGTGGTCGCGCTGCGCCGGAGGGCGACCGAGCAGATGCTGGTGCTCGTCACCGTCATCGGCGTCTTCCAGCTCGTCCTCGACGTGGAGGCGATGCCCGCCAACTTCGCCATGCTGGTGATCATCTACACGGCGGCGGCCGACGGGGCGCGGTGGGCCTCGCGGTTCGCGCTGGTGGGCGGCCTCTGCGCGGCTCCGCTCTCGATGATGCGGTGGACCCCGCCGGACGTCTCCGTAGCCGGCAGCGTCCTCTTCACGATCTTCCAGATCGTCCCCTTCGCGCTCGCCTGGGTGCTCGGCGACTCCATCCGCACCCGCCGCGCCTACCTGGCCCAGTTGGAGGAGCGCGCCGACCGCCTGGAGCGGGAGCGCGAGGCACAGTCCAAGGTCGCGGTCGCCGCCGAGCGGGCCCGCATCGCCCGCGAGCTGCACGATGTCGTCGCGCACAACGTCTCGGTGATGGTGGTCCAGGCCGACGGCGCCGCGTACGTCATGGACACCGCGCCCGACCAGGCCAAGAAGGCCCTGGAGACCATCTCGGGCACCGGCCGCCAGGCCCTCGCCGAGATGCGCCGCCTGCTCGGCGTGCTGCGCACGGGGGAGCCCGAGGAGGGTTCCGAGTACGTGCCGCAGCCCGACGTCGAACAGCTCGACGAGTTGATAGAGCAGGTGCGCACGTCCGGTCTGCCCGTCGACTACAAGGTCGAGGGCACCCCGCGCCCGCTGCCCAGCGGCGTGGAGCTGACCGCGTACCGCATCGTGCAGGAAGCGCTCACGAACACGCGCAAGCACGGTGGCGCGAACGCGGGCGCGAGCGTGCGCCTGGTCTACTTCGACGACGGCCTGGGGCTGCTCGTCGAGGACGACGGCAAGGGCGCCCCGCACGAGCTGTACGAGGACGGCGGCGCCGACGGCCGCGGGCACGGCCTGATCGGCATGCGCGAGCGCGTCGGCATGGTCGGCGGCACGCTGGACGCGGGGCCGCGCCCCGGCGGCGGCTTCCGGATCAGCGCGCTCCTGCCGCTCAAACCAGCACACTGAACTCGACCATGTCCGGCGATGACACCTGTCACCGGCCCCCACCTGCCCGTCCGTTCGCCCGACCCGTTCTCTGACCCCTCGAAGGGACTCCCTTGATGTCGATCCGCGTGATGCTCGTCGACGACCAGGTACTACTGCGCACCGGGTTCCGGATGGTGCTGGCCGCGCAGCCGGACATGGAGGTCGTCGCGGAGGCGGGTGACGGTGTCGAGGCCCTGGAGGTGCTGCGCGCGACCAAGGTCGACGTGGTGCTGATGGACGTACGCATGCCGAAGCTGGACGGCGTCGAGACGACCCGGCGCGTCTGCCAGGACCCGAACCCGCCGAAGGTGCTGATCCTGACCACCTTCGACCTCGACGAGTACGCCTTCTCGGGGCTGAAGGCGGGCGCCTCCGGGTTCATGCTCAAGGACGTGCCCCCGGGCGAGCTGCTCGCCGCGATCCGCTCCGTGCACAGCGGCGACGCGGTGGTCGCGCCCTCCACCACGCGCCGTCTGCTCGACCGCTTCGCGCCGATGCTGCCGAACGCGGGCGGGCAGCCGCAGCACAAGGAGCTGGAGCGCCTGACGGGCCGTGAGCGCGAGGTGATGATTCTCGTCGCGCAGGGCCTGTCGAACGGCGAGATCGCGGCGCGGCTCGTCCTCTCGGAGGCCACCGTGAAGACGCACGTCGGCCGCATCCTGACCAAGCTGGGGCTGCGGGACCGGGTGCAGGTCGTGGTCCTCGCGTACGAGACGGGGCTCGTGCGGGCCGGGGGCAACTCCTAGTCCGTGTGCCGGGGGCAACTCCTGGGCCGCGTCCGGACAGGCCCTAGCGCAGGACGCCCTCGATGAAGTCGCTGCCCAGCCGTGACACCACGCTGATGTCCAGCTGGTGCTGCACATAGCGCCCCCGGCGGCGCGTGGTGATCAGGTCGGCCTTCTTCAGGACGCTCAGGTGCCGGGATATCTCCGGCGCCGTCATGCCGTGCGCGTCGGCCAGCTCGCTGGTGGTGTACGACCCGCGCGCGAGGTGGCGGCACAGGCGCATCCGCACCGGGTGGGCGAGCGCGGACATGCGGCGGGTCAACTGCTCCACGGTGGGCGGGGCGGTGAGGCCGGGGGCGCTGATGGGGTACGTGATGGTGGCCTGCCAGTCCCTGCGGTGCAGCACCATCAGATGCGGCCAGCCCAGGCTGGTCGGGACGAGCACCAGGCCGCCGGGGCCCGTGGTCGTATGACCCGTGGTGATCTTGTCGACCGTGATGCGGTGGCCGCTCTCGTCCAGGGAGACCGCTCCGGAGATCGCCTTCAGGGCCTCCGCAAGGCCTTTGCGCCGCAGCAGCTCGGTCTTGTGGCGGGCGTCCGCGGCCAGTTGATGGCTCAGCCGGGCCCAGGTGTCGGCGAAGAACGCCTCCTCGCAGTCCTCCAGGAGCTGGCGCAGCCACGCGCGCACGGCCGGTGGCTCGTCCAGGAGCCGCTGGGTGAACCGCACTTGCTGGGGGCCCCGGGCGGCCGCCAGGTCCAGTGCGCGCCGCTGCACGGCGGGGTCGCCCAGGATGGCGCGGTCCGGCTCCGAATGTGACGTCGACTGGCAGGTGAACTCCAGGGCGGCGTCTACGAACTGCTCGTCCGTCAGCTTGTCCAGCAGGTCCAGCTCCTCGGCGAGCGTGGCCCCGGGGAGCGCGCTCTGCCCCGGGATGCCCGCGAAGGGCGCGAACACGTCCGAGAAAGCCGAGCGCCAAAGGAAGTCGGCCTCGCACAGGCGGTCCGCCAGGCACGGTTCCAGCCGCGCCGAGACGGCCGTCACCCAGCCCTGGAGCCCCGGGTGGTGGCCCGGCTCGGAGAGCGCGTGCAGCGCCATGCCCAGCTCGGCGAGGGGCGAGGGCACGACATGGATCCGCTGGTGGGACAGCCCGCTGATGTCGATGCTCACGCTCATGTCCCCATGGTGCACCGCGCCACTGACAGCGCGGCCGTCGATTGACGAGCGCCGTCAATCGACGCGACGGGGACGGGTTCACGGGAGCACTCTGAGGTCATCGCCCGGAGCCATCGAAGCCTCCTGGCCTCTCACTTACGTTCCTCCCCTCCCACTGCTCGCCCCCGCGAGGCCGTCCCTGGGACAGCGCGACCCTTACTGCCCGATAAGTAACATTTGTACCGAGAGGCGATACGTCATGAGCGTCACCCAGCAGTACCTGCTCGACACCTACCGAGCCGCCCAGCACGGCGAGCCGGTGGCGCCCGCGCCCGGCCACCACGACTGGCAGGTCGTCCGCGAGGTCCGCGACTACGGCCGCTTCCGTGCGGTCGTGGCGGAACGCCCCGCCCGCGGCAGGCTCCGCGCCGCCCTGGCCCGCCTCGCGCGAGGCGGGCGCCTCAGCGGGGGAGCCGTCGCACGAACTCCGCGACCGCTTCCCTGACGTCGTCGGCCGTCCACCCCAGGCCCTCCTCGGTCACGGTGACCTCCGTGACCGAGAGGCCGGGCGGCCCGTCCGCGAACCAGCGGCCGAACAGAAAGGTCTTCGTCTCCTCGGCCTGCCCCAGTGCGGCCTCCTCCAGTACGTCGGACGCGTACGGCAGCCATACCTGCAACTGGTGGGTGTGCGGCCGCTGCGGATGTACGCGCGACCAGGCCACCCCGGCGGCCGTGAACCCCTCGTGCAGCGCCTGTGCCACCACGCGCGCGTGGGCGACGTAATCGGGCAGCCGCGGCAGGACCCGTTCCAGGCCGAGCAGGGCGGAGACAGCGGTCGGGAACTGCTGGAACAGCCGCCCCCCGTACCGATGGAGCCACACCCTCGCCTCCTCGACCAGCGTGTGCGGCCCGGCGAGGGCGGCCCCGCTCAACCCCTCCAGGGACTTGTAGAACGACACGTACACGGTGTCCGCGAGGCCCGCGATCTCCGTCAGGGGGCGGCCGAAGTGCGGCGTGCACTCCCATAGGCGGGCGCCGTCGATGTGCACGACCGCCTCCCGCTCGCGTGCCGCCTCCACGACCGCTTCCAGCTCCTGCCACGTCGGCAGGACGAAACCGGCGTCCCGGAGCGGCAGTTCGAGCATCAGCGCCCCGAAGGGCTCGGGAAAGTCCCGCACTTCATCGGCCGTGGGCAGGCGCGGCTCGTCCGTCGGGTGCACCGTGCGCAGTCCGCTGACCGCGGTGAAGGCGTCCCCCTCGTGGAGTTCGGGGTGCGCCCTGGGGTGCAGCGCCACCGTCGCGTTCCCGGTGCGGCCCGCCCAGCAGCGCAGGGCGACCTGCTGGGCCATCGTGCCGGTCGGGAAGAAGACGGCCGCCTCCTTGCCGAGCAGACGCGCGACCCGCTCCTCCAGGGTGGCGACGACACCGTCCCCGTAGACATCGGACGCCTCGTCCGCGCCGACGATCCCGGGAGCGGCCGCCGCGAGCGCCGAGAACCGTTCGGTCAGCGGGATGTGCAGGGGCGAGCGGTGCAGGGTGCGGGTGGCCGCGCAGGCCGCCGCCGAGCGCCTGGCGCGGGTGTCCGGTGTCGCTTCGTTCGCAGTCATCCTCCGAGAATGGCCCGCCCGTCGGCGCCAGTCATATGAATAGCCACAGCCTGTGGACAGCGGAAGACGCGGCGCCGACCAATCGCGTTAGCATGACGAGAAATCGTCCGGTACCCCGAGCGGACTGGAACGGAAGGCGTCATCGCGTGAACGCATCGCATCAGCCAGACCCGCGGGAGCGCCCCGCGAGGCTCACGGTGGGAGTCGTGGGAGCGGGCCGCGTCGGCCCCGCGCTCGCCGCGGCGCTCCAGCTCGCCGGGCACCGCCCGGTGGCCGCGTCCGGGGTCTCCGACGCCTCCGTGCGCCGAGCCGCCGCCATGCTGCCCGACGTGCCCCTCGTCCCTCCCGCCGAGGTTCTGGAGCGGGCCGATCTGGTGCTCCTGACCGTGCCCGACGACGCCCTGCCCGGCCTGGTCGAAGGCCTCGCGGAGACCGGCGCGGTGCGCCCCGGACAACTCCTCGTGCACACCTCCGGGCGGTACGGCACCAAGGTCCTCGACCCCGCCCTGCGAGCCGGCGCCCTGCCCCTCGCGCTGCACCCCGCCATGACGTTCACCGGCACCCCCGTCGACGTCCAGCGCCTGGCCGGATGCTCCTTCGGCGTGACCGCGCCCGAGGAGCTGAGGCTGGCCGCGGAGGCCCTGGTCATCGAGATGGGCGGCGAGCCCGAGTGGATCGCCGAGGAGAACCGCCCGCTGTACCACGCGGCGCTCGCCCTCGGCGCGAACCACCTGGTCACCCTGGTCGCCGAGTCCATGGAGCTGCTGCGCGACGCAGGTGTGGAGGCCCCCGACCGGATGCTCGGCCCGCTCCTCGGCGCCGCCCTGGACAACGCGCTGCGCTCGGGCGACGCGGCCCTCACCGGCCCCGTCGCACGCGGCGACGCCGGCACCGTCGCCGCCCACGTCGCCGAATTGCGCAAGCACGCCCCGCAGACCGTCGCCGGGTACCTCGCGATGGCCCGCGCCACCGCCGACCGCGCCCTCGCCCACGGACTGCTCAAGCCGGAGCTGGCCGAAGACCTCCTCGGCGTCCTCGCCAACGGCGCCGGCGGGACCGGCGGAGCCGAAGGAGGCAGCCGATGACCACCGCCCTCCTGCACACCGCCGACTCCCTGCGCACACGCGCGCGTGACGGCCACCGAGCCGTCGTCATGACCATGGGCGCCCTGCACGACGGGCACGCCTCGCTGATCCGCGCGGCCCGCCGCATCGCGGGCCCCCAGGGCGAGGTCGTCGTCACGGTCTTCGTGAACCCCCTCCAGTTCGGCGCCGGCGAGGACCTCGACCGCTACCCCCGCACCCTCGACGCCGACGTCAAGATCGCCGAGCAGGCGGGCGCGGATGTGGTGTTCGCCCCCGGCGTCGACGAGGTCTACCCCGGCGGCGAGCCCCAGGTCCGGGTGAGCGCGGGCCCCATGGGCACGGTCCTCGAAGGGGCCACGCGCCCCGGGCACTTCGACGGCATGCTCACCGTCGTCGCCAAGCTGCTGCACCTCACCCGGCCCGACGTGGCGCTGTTCGGGCAGAAGGACGCCCAGCAGCTCGCCCTGATCCGCCGCATGACCCGCGATCTCAACTTCGACGTGGAGATCGTCGGCGTCCCCACCGTGCGCGAGGACGACGGCCTGGCCCTCTCCAGCCGCAACCGCTACCTCTCGCCCGAAGAGCGGCGCACCGCGCTCTGCCTCTCCCGGGCGCTCTTCGCGGGCCGCGACCGGCACGCCGCGCAGGAGGCGCTGCGCGCCCGCGCCGCGAGCGCGCCCGCCACCCTCGCGCGTGCCGACGCCCTCAGCGCGATCGGCGAGTCCCGCGCGGCGGCCGATGCCCACGCCGTGGCGCAGTCCGCCGCACCCTCGGCGCCCGGCGGACCCGCCGCCGTCGTCGCCGCGGCCCGCCAGGTCCTCGACGAGGCCGCACGCCTGAGCCCTCCGCTGGAGCTGGACTACGTGGCGCTCGTGGACCCCGCCGACTTCACCGAGGTCCGCCCCGGCCACACCGGCGACGCCGTACTCGCCGTGGCCGCCAAGGTCGGCTCGACGCGGCTGATCGACAACCTCCCGCTGACCTTCGGAGCCGCCGTATGAGTGCCACCGGAATACGGCTGCACGCCCCCGCGCCGGGCTGGTCCCTCGACGCCGACCTCGTCGTCGTCGGCTCCGGAGTGGCCGGTCTGACCGCCGCGCTGCGCTGCTCGGCCGCCGGCCTGAGGACGGTCGTGGTGACCAAGGCCCGCCTGGACGACGGCTCCACGCGCTGGGCACAGGGCGGTATCGCCGCCGCGCTCGGCGAGGGCGACACCCCCGAACAGCACCTGGACGACACGCTGGTGGCGGGCGTGGGCCTGTGCGACGAGGCGGCCGTGCGCACCCTCGTCACCGAGGGCCCCGATGCCGTACGCCGCCTCATCGAGACCGGCGCCCACTTCGACACCGGCCCCGAGGGCGCCATCGAGCTGACCCGCGAGGGCGGCCACCACCGCCGCCGCATCGCGCACGCGGGCGGCGACGCGACCGGCGCGGAGATCTCCCGCGCCCTCGTCGAGGCGGTACGCGCGCGTGGCATACCGACCGTCGAGAACGCCCTGGTCCTGGACCTGCTGACCGACGCCGACGGCCGCACCGCCGGTGTCTCCCTGCACGTCATGGGAGAGGGCCAGCACGACGGCGTGGGGGCCGTCCACGCCCCCGCGGTGGTCCTCGCCACCGGCGGCATGGGCCAGGTCTTCGCGGCGACCACCAACCCGTCCGTGTCCACGGGCGACGGCGTCGCGCTCGCCCTGCGCGCGGGCGCGGAGGTCTCCGACCTCGAATTCGTGCAGTTCCACCCCACCGTGCTCTTCCTCGGCGCCGACGCCGAGGGCCAGCAGCCGCTGGTCTCCGAAGCGGTGCGGGGCGAGGGCGCGCACCTCGTCGACGCCGACGGCGTGCGCTTCATGGTCGGCCAGCACGAGCTGGCCGAGCTGGCCCCCCGCGACATCGTCGCCAAGGGCATCACGCGCCGCATGCAGGAGCAGGGCACCGACCACATGTACCTGGACGCCCGGCACTTCGGCGCCCACATGTGGGAGAACCGCTTCCCGACGATCCTCGCCGCCTGCCGCGCCCACGGCATCGACCCGGTCACCGAGCCCATCCCCGTCGCCCCGGCCGCGCACTACGCCTCCGGAGGCGTCCGCACCGACCCGCACGGCCGCACCACCGTCCCGGGCCTGTACGCCTGCGGAGAGGTCGCCTGCACCGGCGTGCACGGCGCCAACCGCCTCGCCTCCAACTCCCTCCTCGAAGGCCTCGTCTACGCCGAGCGGATCGCCGCCGACATCGCGGCCCAGCACGCCGAGAACGCCCTCCACGCGCGCGTGCCGGCC